>JBEKUF010000123.1:0-10144 GCA_049515295.1 Verrucomicrobiia bacterium
GATGTTGCCCATGCCGCCGACGATCACCATGCACAAGGCGATGATGGAAACCTGAAAATCGTAATTGCCCGGCTCGCCGCTGGAGCCGAGGTAGCTCGCCCACAGCGCGCCGGCCAGGCTGCATTGGGCGGCGCCAAGAGCGAAGGCGAGGAGTTTCATCTTCATCGGGTTGATGCCCATGCAGGACGCGGCGAGTTCGTCTTCACGGATGGAAATCCACGCGCGGCCGACGCGGGAGCGGTGCAGGTTGCGATTTACCAATACGAGCAGCGCGAGGAAACCGAGGAAGAGGTAATACCACGGCTGATAGGTTTCGGGTCGGAACTGATAGCCGAAGACCGAGGGCGAGGGCAGGGGATTAATGCCCTGGGTCCCCTTGGTGATCGAATCGAGGTTTTTGAGCACGTCCTCGACGATCTCGCCGAACGCGAGCGTCACGATGGCCAGGTAATCCCCGCGCAGACGGATTGTGGGCAGGCCGAGGAAGAGACCAACCGTCAGCCCGACGAGCACGGTGATGATCGTCGCCGACCAGAAGCCGAGCCGGAACGGATAGATGTCGCAGGTCAGGATCGCATAGCTGTACGCGCCGACAGCCATGAATGCGGCGACACCGAGATTCAAGAGGCCGGTGAAACCGGTGAGGATGTTCAGGCCCAGCCCGAGCATCGCCATGATGAAGATCGGACGCAGCAGATCGCCGATGTGATGATCGCCGGGGACCAGCAGCTCGATCAGCGGGATCAACGCCGCTACGACGAGGAACGACCAATGAAAGAGGATTTTGCGGGGCGCGGCCATCAGACCTTCTCCTTGGTGCGGGAGCCGAGCAATCCTGAAGGTCGGAACACGAGCACAAGAATTAGAACCGCAAACACGAGCACGTTCGTCCACCGTGTCTCGAGATACTGATCGCAGAACGCGCGGGCCAGGCCGATGATCAATCCGCCGAGCACGGCGCCGGGCAGGCTGCCGATCCCGCCCAAAACGGCCGCGGTGAAGGCATCGATGCCGGCGCGGTAGCCCATTTGGAAGTAGATCGTGTTGTTGTAAACGGAAAACACCACGCTGGCCACGCCGGCGAGTCCGCCGCCGATCAGAAACGTCCCGCCGATCACGCGATCGACGGGAATGCCCATCAATTGCGCCGCCAGCCGGTCCTGGGCGACGGCCCGCATGGCTTTGCCCTCGCGCGTGCGTTTCACGAACCATGTGAGCAGGGCCATGAGGGGGAGCGTGACGACGAACACCATCACATCCTTGCCCGTGAACTCCACGGGGCTTTGGCCGAGCAGGTTGGCATTGGAGACAAGCTCGGGAAAGGCTTTCGGGGCCGCAGCGGCGCGACCCAGGCCGAAGACTTTCATCGGCACGCCACCCCAGAGAAGGCCGAGGTTCATGAACACAAACGAGACGCCGATGGCCGACACGAGGGGCGCGAGCCTGGTGGATTCGCGAAGATGACGATAGGCGAGGCGATCGACGAGCCAGTTCAACCCGCCGCAGAAAATGGGCACGATAAGCAACAGGAGCAGCAGGCCGATCCATGTGCCCGGAGTTCCGCCCGCTGTCTGGTCGAGTCCCAGAAGGCCGGTGATCGTCAACGCGGCGAAGCAGCCGAGCATGAACAGGTCGCCGTGGGCGAAGTTGATGAGTTCGATGATGCCGTAGACCATCGTGTAGCCCAGCGCGATCAGGGCGATGATCATGCCGTTGGACAACCCGATGATCAGTTGTTGCAGGAAAATCTCACTGCCCGACATGCCGCCCACTGTAGCGGCGCGGAGACCTGCGGTCAATCAATGTGCGCGGTCAGGAGACCCTGACAGAGCTGAGTATTCACAGCGCGAACAACACCTCGACGAGATTACCAAGGCTTAGGCAATGGTAGTTGGCATCGTCAATTCTGACCGCCCGGTATCCCAATCTCTCCTTCTTACTCCTCGGATCTTTCGCGGGGGTAAATCCTTCCAGTGAACACATCTTTCCGTTGCCCCTTTTCCCCATCATATGGTAGCTGCTGGGCTGTAGCGTGGTCTTGTCGTAGCATATCCAGATTATGCACGCGCCTGCTTTGCCACCCAGCGACTCGTGGATGGCGTATGGATTCTTGTTGAAGCTTTTCGACAGTGCCTTGAGTTGAACATGACGGAATATCTTGGTGTAAATGAACATCACATCCACACCCGCGATATCCACCTCGGCCTGTAATATATGTAACGGCAACCCGGGCGTTCTTCTCCACAATTCAGAGGCGACATCTGCTACAAACCGATGACGAAGGACGTTCTCTATGTAAGTCGAGTTCCGATAAATGATCGCGCCGTTAGCCATGATCTTACATCCCCACGATCTTCACGGGAACGAATCTGCCGTCTTTGATTTCTTCGACGGCCATGACTTTGAGGGAGGTGTCGCCGTTCTGGTCGAAGGACCATTTGCCGAGGACGCCGTCGAAATCGCGCAGGCCGGCGATGGCGGCGCGGATACTTTCGCGGTCCTTCTTGCCGGCGCGCTTGATGCCTTCGAGAACGACGCGCGCGGCTTCGTAGCCGTAGACGGCGTAGGCTTCCGGCTCGGAATTATATTTCTTCTTGTAATTCTCGTAGAACTGCCTGCCACGTCCTTTGAGTTGATCGGGCGGCAAACCGCCAAACGTCACGTAGGCGCGGTCGTTGAGGTTGTCCTTGCCCGCGGACTCAATGAGGGCCTGTTCACGGCAACCATCGGGCACCATGAGTTTCGCTTTCGAGCCGCCGGCGACGAGGTCTTTGGCGATTTGGCCGGCATTCGTCTGTGTCGTGCCACCGAAATAGACCATATCGGCATCGGTACTCTTGATCTTTGTCACCAGCGAACGGTAGTTCGCCGCCTTGGGATCGATGCCTTCGTAACCGACGACTTCGATTCCGAGTTTGCCGCAGGCGCGTTTGAACACATCCGCCACGCCTTTGCCGTACAATTCCCGGTCGTGGAGGATGAAGACCTTCTTGACGCCGAGTTCCTTGGCCCACATCGCGGCGACTTCCCCCTGAATATCGTCGGCAGGCACGACGCGGAAGTAGTTGATTTTGCCGGAGGGACGGTACACTTGCGGCTCGTTGGCTTCGCCGGTGCCGGGTTTGGTGAGGCCGGGGTAGGTGTTGGCGGGACTGACCATGACGAGCGAGGCGTTATTCAAGATCGGCATGGCGATTTTCGCCGCACCGGAATTGTAGGTGCCGATATAGGCCATGATGTCGGGGTCCTGAACGGCCCTTTGTGCGTTGGCGGCTTCGACGGCGGGGTCCCACTGGCCACGTTCGGGCGAGGCGTCGTCCCAATCCTCGTAGGCGATGGTGAACTCGCCGACCCTGCCGCCGACTTCCTCGATGGCCATGCGGATGCCGTTGACCATCGTTTGCGCCTGCGAATTCGCGCTACCTGTGCGCGGCAGGCTGGAGATGATCTTGATGACCTGTGAATCGGCAGCGAGAACCACCGAAGAGGCCATCCCCAACATGCCGAGACACAGCCAAACGATCCATCGTTTCATGGGGGCGTTTTTGTCACAAATAGCAGGGCCAGGCAATCTCAAAGGGCGCACCAAACCGCCTGCTTGCCAATGAGTACCCAGCATGTTACAAACGCGCCCATGCTGAAACAGCAGCAGACGATCAAGCGGCCGGTGTCGTTCTCGGGCATCGGCATCCACACGGGTTTAAAGGTCAACATGACGTGGAAACCCGCGCCGGTGGACCATGGGATCCGGTTTGTGCGGGTCGATCTGGACGGGAAACCCGAAATCGAGGCGCACATTCGCAATATCGGCGACACGACGCGATGGACGACCATCGGCACGAACGGCACGGTCATCCACACCGTCGAGCACGTGCTGGCGACGCTCAACGGTTACGGTATCGACAATCTCATCATCGAGCTGGACGCCAACGAGCCACCCGTGGGTGACGGCAGCGCGTTGCCGTATGTGAATCTGGTCAAGCAGGCGGGCATCCAGGCGCAGGAAGGCAAACGCGAGATTTTCCGTCCGCAGGAGATGGTGCACGTGGAGGCGGGCGACTCGCTGGCGGTGGTGGTGCCGAGCGACACGTTGCGGATCAGTTGCACGATACATTACGGCAAGCCCGGGCTGGACGCGCAGTTTTTGAGTTTGGCGATCGAGCCGGAGACGTTCGAGACGCAGATATCGCCGGCGCGGACGTTTGCGCTGTATGAAGAGGTGCAATACCTGATTGACCACGGGTTGATCAAGGGCGGCAGCCTGGAGAACGCGGTGCTGATCCGCAACGAGACGATTCTGGCGACCGAACCGCTGCGGTTCCGCGACGAATTTGTCCGGCACAAGATCCTGGACGTGCTGGGCGACATTATGTTGCTGGGGCGGCCACTGGCGGCGCACATCATTACGATTCGGCCGGGGCATTCCTGCAACGCGGCGCTGACGCAGGCGCTGGCGAAGTTGATGGAGAAAGATCTGCCGGCGCCGGTGGCATTCGCGCCGCCGATGCCGGCGGATACGCCGACCGAGCCGGCGATGGACATCATGCGGTTACTGAACGTGCTGCCGCATCGGTATCCGTTTCTGCTGGTGGATCGGATCCTGAAGATCGAGGGCGAGGAGAAGATCATCGGCCTCAAGAACGTGACGGTCAACGAGCCGTTTTTTCAGGGACATTTCCCCGGTCATCCGATCATGCCCGGGGTGCTGCAACTGGAGGCGATGGCGCAGGTGGCGGGCGTGTTGATGCTGCGGTCGGGCGAGCACGCGGGGAAGGTGGCGTATTTCATGAGCGCCAACAACGTGAAGTGGCGCAAGCCGGTGCGGCCCGGCGACCAGCTGATCATCGAGGTCGAGATGGGACGCGCTCGGGGCAAGATCGCCAAAGCCAAGGGCGTGTGCAAAGTGGCGGGCGACGTGGTGAGCGAAGCCGAAGTGATGTTTAGCGTCGTGGGGAGTTGACGGCGCGGGCTTGTTGCCGTCACTTCTGCAGTTGTCGCGTCCAGGCAACGAGTGCTGTTACCAACTTCTTGATGCGGTCGCGCGTGTCCTGATCGACAAGGTTGCCTTGTTCATCAAATTTATCCGATGCCTCGGCAATCATCAACTCGGGGCGGCACAGCGCGCGCATGTTGAGGAACACGAAACACTGGCGTAAATGATATTGGGCGCGGGCCGTCCCCAACATTCCCGGTGAGGCGCCCATGATGGCGACCGGTTTGCCGTCCCAGGCGCTATCGCCGTAGGGACGCGACGCCCAATCGATGGCGTTTTTGAGGACGCCGGGGATGGAGTAGTTATATTCGGGCGTGCAAATCAGGATCGCATCCGCCTGGCGAATCCTGGCCTTGAATTGCGCGACCGGCTCCGGGGCCGGCTTTTCCGCATCCTGACTGAATATGGGAATTCCATCCAGATCGAAAATCTCAATCGTTGCGTCCGGAGCGGCCACTTCTTGCGCGGCGCGGAGCGCGCCGCGGTTGTAGGATGTTTTGCGGAGACTGCCGGCGATGCCCAGTATCTTGATTGGTTTGCTCATGGGCTTGCGTTCCTCCCCAGTTGCCACAAGCTAACGGGTTTGACGGCGTTGTCAACTGGCCGGCCGAATCCGCACCCTTCAGGGGGTGGGAGGCGGGTGCGGAGTGGCAGTGGAGTTGATGTAGGCCAGCCAGTGCATGCCGACGAGGACACGCGTGCGTATGTGAAGTGGATTCACGGGTTTGATGCTGTAATCGTTGGCACCGGCGTCCAGCGCCTCTTCGATTTCCTGCATCTCGTGGTGTCGGCTGATGATGTAGATATAGACGTACGGCGACGGGTAGTCCCGGCGCACGAGGCGGCACAAGTTAAACGCCTCGAAACCGTCGGCGAATCTTCCCTCGGTGATAATGAAACGGGGATGACGAGACGGAAAGCTCTCCCAGAGTTTACTGGCCGATGTAAACGTTACGGCTTGATAACCGTCCTCCGCCAGGGTCAGTTCCAGAAGCGAGGACAGCAACGGGTCGCCAATCGCCAGATGGACCGGGAAAGCACCTTCGGTGTATGGCTCAATCATCTGCGCTTCGTCCGCCTGATACTACCTCATGGCGGACACAACCGGCGAGCGATTTTCTTGTCGATGCACGAAAAGAGGATAACCGCGAATGAACGCGAATTCACGCGAAGACGAAAGGGCAGAAGGAAACCGGCCGTAGCCGCAGATTCACACGGATGGGGACAAATTCGGATTCACCACGAAGGGCACGAGGCACACGAAGGGGTAGCCCTTCAACATGAGGATGTGAAGCAATGCGATGCGGCAGCGATCGAGATGGCGCGTTTGCTGGACCAGATAGAGGATGGGGATGGCCGCCGTCCGCAGGGGTGAGGTCTGACGAAGCGGTCACGACGGCAAGCGCGGCTACAACAGACGACCGTAAAGCGAAACGGCGCGATACCTACACGACAGGCATCGTGCCCTACAATGCGGACCGCGGTCGACCACGCCTGAGGCGAGGAATCCGCCTAAGGCGGACAAGGCGCCCGCAGCTACAACGTCCTTCGCCATCCTCCTTCACCAAGGCTATGGAGGACATGAGGCTACGGCGGACAGGACGGGAGACAGGAGGCGAGCACGCCTACCGGGTGGAACCGAGACATCACAGGGCCATTCGGCCCGATGATACAATTGCTAAAACCCAGCCAGCGTTCCCAAGCTTTGCCCGAGTTTTGCCAGATCAATACTGGCCCCGAGTGTTATATTCCAAATTGAAGGACCGGATAGAAAATAGACATTTCCACCGAGTTGAAGACTGAGCGTCTTGTTGAGTGGAACGATAACGGTAGTGCCCATTGATGGGGTCCATTTCGTTACAAATTTGGGCTGTGAAATCCCGCCGGTGTTCGTGTTCAGAAGCACGTTGGTGCCGGAAATATCTGGTTGATCAATCACTGCGATGCCCGCCCGTCCGAACCAGTAGACTGGAAGATTATTTGTTGTGGTCAATGGATCAGCGAACTTGCCCTGGTAGCCGCCGCCGAGGAACACATTCTTGTGGATCGTATCGAGGTTTTTGTCGGTCGCGAATCCACCGCCAAATTCCAACGTCACCTGTTGCTTATTCGAGAAATCAGAATTGTGATAGCGGAGAATTGGCAATCCCACGGATGAATCGGCATATATGTCGCTGCTGCCCGCGACCGTGGACAGGGTCAAATTGGTGGTGGAGCTTCCTGGAGCAAAGATGTATCCGAATGAGAAATTTATATCAGGGATCTGAGCAAAGGGGTTCATGACAGGAAGGTCAAGGATGTGCCAGTCCCAGAGTTGTGAGTTACAGTCCCAAGGTGGGGTACTGTATTCCTGTCCGCTCCGCATCACATATCGTTCGTTGACATCGATTTCGATAAATGGTTGGGAAGTGGTGCTGTTGCCTTTTAGGGTTCCCTTGGTCACATTCGTGGGAATACTGATGGTATATGGGTTGAGCAGTTTGTATCCACCCCACAGGGATACGAGTCCCCAGTTGTTGGCGTTTGTGTCGATTGTCACGAAAGTTGGGTAGCCAGATGGCCGTAATCCACCTGGACCGGGAAACCACGCATTCGCAATTTCCTCGGTGGTCAGTTTCAGTTGTTGAGTATTATTTGTGAATCCCACCGAAACCAAGAAGGCGTCGTTCGTAAAAATCGCATAGAGTGTTGCGCTCAGCTGATCGGAGTTCGTGGTCCCGCACGCCCGTTGGGCAAAAAACAGTGCCTGGTCTCGTGATACTCTAGGGGCGAGCTGTGGGAAATCATGTTGCAGCGTGAAGTAAATGGTTGTGGCCAATGTATTGGTATCACAAGCAGCTGGTGTGGCCGCCGCGGGAGGCTCAGGCCGATCAGCGCTGGCTGCATTGCAGGTCATAAATGTGACGCAAGAAAGAATGGCTGTCGTGATAGCTATCAATCGTATCATAATGAACCTTTCTGGCCGCGTTGTTCGTCCGGGGATGGACATTGCCGCAAGTGCACGTCTTGGCCCGTGTGGCAATCGCTATAACAGACCGCCAAGAACAAGCAAGTGGAATCGCGAAGCAGTCGGCTCGGCGATTTATAGGCATATCGTTTGCATGCCTCCAAGATGGCTTCGACGACCCACGGTGGTAGAAGGCAGCTTGCCAAACAGACGTCTGTGCCGGCAGGCAGCGAATGTTCGTATTGCCAATGGTACCTTGCGCAGTGGCCAACTGCGGCTCGGCAGCGTGCCACCGTCGGAGACCTCCTGGTGATTACAACGGAGGGAGAACCGCGGTTGGGCCCGGCCGCAAGGGGCAGGGGCATGGCCGGCGCATGGGGTGGGGGTGAAGATTGGAGTTGACAGGGCATCGTGTTGTGATATACGATACCGTATAGTGGAAGTGGAGAAGAGATGCGATGTTGGAATCAGGGAAATCGGAGAGAAGCGTGAAATGGCAGAGACGGTTGCGTCAGCGGCACAGCTTTGGCGCGTTTGCAACCTGGGCACGACGTGGTTGCGTTTGCGCCACCAGCAAGTCTGTGGCGCGTCTCGTCAGACTCGGCTCCACTTTGTTTCGGCTCCGAGGACTGGGCTCCGACAACCCGCCTTCGCCAAGGCTATGGCAAACAAGGCTCAGCATGACAGCTTTCAGGAACGGACGAGGCGGCGGGCTGGGTCGGCCCGTCCTACCCGGGACCAAGGTCCGCGCGAAAACACGCTTTCTGCCAAACGAAGCCAATGTTCCGGGGTGGGTGTGAATGTCGACCCAATTGACTTGCAGAGGGTTAGGTGGCCGACTGGGTCAGTTTGTCACTTGGCTTCGTTTTACCGGAGATGGCTTCGTTTGGGGGTTTGGGTGCCCCGGAGGTGCGAGATGGGAGGTTGGGATGAGGAATTAGGGCGCGAGAGGCGACGGTCGCGCGGGAGCGGGACCCTCCAACGGGAAACCACGGCGACAGAGCGCCGTGGCTACAACGGCAACACGGCAACACGACAGAGATCCTTCGACAAGTTCAGGATGACAGCTTGTGCGCCACCAAGGCTTGCGTTGACGTGGGAGAGGGGTTGGTGTACAAAGGAGGGCGTGGGGAAGGTGGGGTGGTTCTGATGGTTTCTTCGAATATTCATTCTACCGCAATCGTTGATGCGCGCGCGCGGGTTGGTCCCGGCAGCGAGGTGGGGCCGTATTGCGTGGTCGGGCCGAACGTGACGTTGGGGGAGAGGTGTCGGCTGCATTCGCATGTGGTGGTGGACGGGCTGACGACGATTGGGGCGCGGTGCGAGTTTTACCCGTTTGCGTGCATCGGGCTGAAGACTCAGGATTTGAAGTATTCTGGCGGGAAATGCTACCTGGAGATCGGGTCGGACAACGTGTTTCGGGAGCATGTGACGGTGCATACGGCGACGGGGGACGGGCTGAGCACGCGGATCGGGTCGCACAACAATTTTCTGGCGTATTCGCATGTGGCGCATGACTGCGTGGTGGGGAGCCACGTGGTATTCAGCAACAACGGGACGTTGGCTGGACATGTTGTGGTGGAAGACTTTGCGATTGTGGGCGGGCTGGCGGCGATCCATCAATTTTGCCGGATCGGGAAGATGGCGATCATCGGGGGGTGCGCGAAGGTGGTGCAGGATATCCCGCCGTACATGATCGGGGACGGGAACCCGGCGGAGACGCGGGGGGTGAACAAGGTGGGGTTGGAGCGCAACGGGGTGTCCGAGGAGGTCCATCGGAGCCTGCGGGAGGCGTTCAAGATAATGTGTCGAGCGGGGTTGACAGTGAGCAATGCATTGGATAAGATACAGTCGGAACTTCCGCCGAGCCCAGAGCTCGAACATTTTATCGACTTCTGTCGCAAGTCTGAACGCGGAATTGCCCGATAAGCGAAGCGAGCAGATACCCATTCAATGGCGAAGTTGAATCGTAAGCCGATTCAAGATTTAGAGCGCATCGTCGAGTTCGATCTCGTGCGGGCGACGGAAGCCGCTGCGTTGCATGCGGCGCAATGGATGGGCAAGGGCAACAAGAATGCGGCGGACCAGGCGGCGTGCGACGCGATACGGGGGATGTTCGATCTGTTGCCGTGTTGCGCGGAGGTGGTGATCGGCGAGGGGATCAAGGACGAGGCGCCGGGGATTTTTCTCGGCGAGCACCTTGG
>JBEKUF010000124.1:0-10048 GCA_049515295.1 Verrucomicrobiia bacterium
TGCATCTGGAAGCGGACGTAATCAATGCCGAGGCCGGTCAATCCCAAGCCGCTGAGTCCCATTGCCAGCAGAAGGAATTGGTAGATGAAAATCTTGATGCAGCCGGACCGATAATGCCAGCTCAAGCCCAACAGACGACGGATGATCGTCCAATCGGTTTCCGTGTTGGCCTGGATGGTTGCGGATGCCGGCATCGCCAAAAGCAAACCATGTTGCCGCGCCGCTCACAAGAGAGAACTCGCGGGCGTCACGTTCTCAGCATGATTGTCAGAAACATTAAGGCAGGCGAGGTCAAATCCGGATGGATACGGAAGGCATTGCGAGTCCGAGGCTCACCGCATCCAAAAGGTTGCTTTCCGCCGCCGGGAGTGATACGCACCCTAATCGATAATACGGTTGCACAGATTGTCATGGTGTCAAATGACCCATGTTCCAAAAGATGAAAGTGGCGAGGATCAGTCCGGTAATAAATCCTCCGACAATAGCTATAGGAAAATATGCCGTCTTCTTGTCCTCAGCATTCTCGCGCTCTCGCGTATCGTGACGGTCAGTTTTAGCAGTACAGCGCTGGTCGCCGTCGCTTTGGTGGAAGCTGGAATTGCCTATGCCCTGTGGATCTTTGCCGATTATTGGTGGCAACACGGATTCTCCATAATCGGCGATTTGTTCTGCTATCCGGCTTTGTGCTGCGTTCTTTTGACAATCACTCATGGCGCTGTTAAGGCTTTCCCGAATCGGAAAAAACTGATGGGGTTCTTCTACTTTTCAATTTGCGCGGCAGTTCTCACAGTATTCGTGTGTATTGGCATAGCGGCGCAAAAAAGAATTCGCGAGCAACGCAGGTCACCCGCACCGATTGTTCTGCCGTCACATATACAATTGCATACCGGCAAAGCCGCCGTAATAAACGTGGTGTCAATCAGAAACCCAACGGACGCCGATATGTACGACGTGGAACTTCAAATCATTCTTGATAAACCCGGTGTTCCAATTGAGTCTTTATCCATCGTTGCAGATGTTGAGCATGAAATAGAGGCTCCCATGCTGAAGTCCTTTGTGCTGTATGGAACTCAAGATGGTCGTGGACGGGCGATTGTTGATTTCACGGTCATTCCAGCGCACCAAGAACGAAGGTTGGTAATATCGGGAACTGTCCCGACGAATAATTTTGCCGATTTGTCAATCGTCTGGTTCACGAATTCGCTCAAAATCATTTCGATTCCGATCACAAATTCTGCAGGAGGGTTTCCCAAACATCTGAATATAGGGCCATTCGTTCCATAGTTTTGCGTCCGAATGCCACCTTAGCAATCGGGGCGTTGGACGCTTTGTCAAACTCCCCGATCATGAAATTAGGGCGCTACCGACCATAATTCGGGGCGAATGGCACTTTGGGCGGTATGCGACTGCCGAAAACGGCACCTTGCCGCCATGGTACTACACGGCGGCTTCTCGGTGAGTTAGAGCGCCGCCGCGACTTTATGAACGGGCTGGAAGCCCGTTCCACTGAATTAGGACGGTGCCGCCAACGGGCTTGGCTTGGGGGGGCGGGTTGCTATAATGGACGAACCATGCCAGCGAAGAATCCGCTTTTTTCGTCCACCAAACCTGTGATCGCGATGATTCATTTGGACGCATTGCCCGGCACGCCGGCCGGCGGGCGCAGCGTGCGGGAAATCGAAACCACGGCGTTGCGCGAGGCAAAGATGTATCGCGAGTCAGGCGTGCACGGGATCATGCTGGAAAACATGCACGACACGCCGTACCTGCGCGGCGCGGTCGGCCCGGAAATCGTCGCCGTGATGTCGGTCGTCGCCGGCGCGGTCAAAGACTCGACACAACTGCCCTGCGGCGTTCAGGTACTGGCCGGGGCCAATACGGAAGCGGTAGCCGTCGCGCACGCGGCGCGGTTGGATTTCGTCCGCGTGGAAGGCTTCGCGTTCGCTCATATCGCTGACGAGGGGTTTATTCAATCATCCGCTGCTCCCCTGCTCCGGTACCGAAAGCAAATCGGGGCGGACCACGTTCAGGTGTGGGCCGACGTAAAGAAGAAGCACAGTTCACACGCTATCACCTCGGACATCAGCGTCGGCGAGACGGCCGAGGCGGTCGAGATGATGCGGGGCGACGCGGTGATTATTACGGGCATGGTGACCGGCGATCCGCCAGCGCTGGCTGACATCCGCGACGCCAAGAAACATTGCCGATTGCCGGTTTACCTCGGCTCGGGGGTGACCGCGCAGAATCTGGCGAGATACTATTCGGTGGCCGACGGGTTCATCGTCGGGTCGCATTTCAAGAAGGACGGGCTCTGGTCGAATACGGTGGACGCGAAGCGGGTGACGCAATTCATGGCCACTCATGCGCAACTTCGGGCGTGATCTCAGGCCGGATGATCGGGTGAGCCGGTAGATTCGTTCTGGTTGGCCCGCTCCTGCTGTCGGCGCAAGGCACGTGACGCGCTGACGGTCATGACGATGCAGAACAGCAGGACGGGAGCGGATACACAGGCCATGAACCGCGAAAAGCCGATGTATTCGTATTGCGGATGGAACCAGCCGTCGCGGATGCACCAAATCTCCCACACCAGCAGGAGAATGGTGCCGATGCCGTATTTCTTGCGGACTTCTCTAGCGGTCAAACGATGCGGCAACTGTTGTTTGTCATCCACGGTAGCCGTCTCGATCTAGTAGGAACCCGGTGCGCCATCGTGAGCGCACTTGCGGTATCGTGTTCTCGGGCTGTTGGGTTGGGCACTGCTAATAGAGCGCGGTGCGGACGAGATCGACAATGGACTTCGTCCTGCGCCTGCCACGCGCCACCGTTGGCGGCTCGATCTCGGCGAGCTTACGAACTGGCAGTTGCATCAATTCGTACTCGGCCTGAAGCCAATCGTCGACATCGTGCCCATCGGTGCGCCCCCGCTCGAGATAGAGTTGATAGGCACGAGCAGCGATCTGTTCGGTCCTCGGACCTTGTTGCATCATATTGCCTGACTCCTCCTCTCTTCCTCATTCTGTGCGTTACGACGGACCACCCTGCGGTCAACATGTCACGCGCCGGCACGTCAGACCTCCTTGTTTGTCAGACACGCCGTACGGCATATTCGCTCAATTCTATCGAATTGCAAGACTTTCATTTACCGTGGCACGGTTTGACCAGACCGCGCCGATTTGTTACTAGATAATTCGATGAACGCGTTGGCGCAACGGCTTCGGTCAATTCGCAGTCGATTTCAGGCACAGGTGTTCGCGCAACTGGGGAAACGCACGGCTGGTGAAAACGCTTTTCTGGCCCTGTTGCCCATCGTCGGCCTGTTGGTCGGGTTCACGACGGTTTTCACGGCGCACATAATCGCATTCATCCAAAAGGAATGCTGGGGCAACGGCCAGAACCTTCTCAGCGCCGCCCTCGATAAACCCTGGTATGTTCGCGTCATAATTCCGACAGTCGGCGGCCTCGTGGTGGGTTTGATTGGCAGATTTTTCCGTGTGCCGACCCGTGGCGGCGGCATCACGACCATCATGCAGGCCGTTTCCCTCAAAGGCGGATACATATCGCTCCGCAAAACCGCACCTCGCGACTGGGCCGCCATCGTGACGGTCGCCACGGGTGGCTCGCTGGGACGCGAAGGGTCGATGGCGTTGCTGGCCAGCGCCATTGGTTCCTACTCGGGCCGGCGGGTGCACCTTTCCACGCGACAACTTCGTGTCCTTGTGTGCGCGGCAACGGCCGCCGCGCTGGCGGCAGTCTACAATGCGCCCATTGGCGGCTCGCTGTTCGCCATGGAAATCCTGATAGGCAACTTTGCGCTCGAGGTCCTCGGGCCGGTGGTGGTCGTGTCGGTGATTTCCACACTGGTCTATCGCAGTTGCATGGGGAACCTGCCGCGGTTTGACGTTCCCCATTACGATCTCGTGTCCACCTGGGAATTCTTTCCGTATCTTGTGCTCGGGTTACTGGCGGGCGTGCTGTCCATTCTGTTCGTGCGCGCCCTGTTCGGTTCGCAAGACCTGTTCGAAAAAATCCGGCTCCCCAACTGGCTGAAACCGGCCATCGGGATGTTGTTAGTCGGCGTCATCGGCATCTGGTGGCCCCACGTGTTCGGAAATGGCTTCGAAGTGGTGAATTCAACGCTGCGGGAACAATTCCCGATCAAGTTGCTGATGGTGCTGGTGCTGATGAAGATCCTCGCGTCCGCGCTCAGCTTCGGATGCGGCGGCGCGGGCGGATTGTTCACGCCGTCGCTAATGGTCGGCGCCCTGCTGGGCGGGTCGTTCGGTTACGGCGTGCATCTGCTGTTCCCCACCGTCACGGCCGGCCACGGGGCCTATGCACTGGTGGGCATGGGCGGCGTTCTCGCGGGAGTGACCCACGCGCCGCTGACGGCCATCATGATGATTTTCGAGCAAACCAACAATTACCAGATCGTGCTTCCGTTGATGTTCGTCTGTATCGTCAGCCATTTCACCACGCGGTTGCTCAAAGCCGGCTCCCTGGAAGAAGAATCCCTGCGGCGGCGCGGCATCGTGATGCCGACGGGGCCGGAAGCCAGCATCATGCAATCGCTGCGCGTCGAAGACATCCTGCACGAGGACGTCCACGCCATCCGCCAGACGGCGGCGTTCTCCACGGTCGTCGAGCAGTTTTTCAAGGAGTCGTACAACAACATCTACGTCATCGACAGCGCCGGCAGATTCCTCGGCGCGATCCGCCTGCATTCGGTAAAGGACATGCTGCACCAAGGCGAGTCGTTGTCCTCGGTCATTGCCGACGATCTCGTGGACAGCTCGTTTGAGTTCTTGACCCCGCGCCAGAATCTGGCGGATGCGATGGATATTTTTTGGCGCGAAAACGCGGAGCGCCTGCCTGTCATCAATAACGCCACGGACCGCAAATTGGTTGGCTGGATTTCCAAGCGCGATCTGCTGGGCGTATACAGCCAGGAAGTCCTGCGCAAACGCCAGGTCATGGCCCGCTTCGTTGTCCACGAAGGGGACGAGGCGCGGGACGTCTTTGTGGAATTGCCGGAAGGGTTCGAAGTCCGCACCCTCGAATTGCCCGTTCACCTCGATGGCCGGACGCTGGCTGAGCTCGCGCCACGGTCCGGCTACGGCGTGCACGTCCTCGCCGTCAAACGCCGCGACCCGGTCACGGGTCGCATCATCACCGAACTGCCCGCCCCGACGACGCGTCTGGCCACCGGTAACGATCTGGTCGTGATCGGCACGTCGGAGAATCTGGCGAAATTCATGGGCGCGCTCGCGACGAGCGTTGAAAACGAGCCGAAGTGAGTTAAGCTATTGGAGGACATGAGCGCCGACCAACCATTACCGTCGCCGGAAGAGATCCAGAAGAAGATCTCCGAGTTCATGAAACGTGAGTTTGGCGACCGCGTTGTCTTTGCGTCACCGGAAGCCGAGCGAGCGGAGACCACGCCCGGCGAGGAGGTGAAGCGCAAACGGATCGAATTCGACTTTCATCTCAAACCCAAAGACGTACGAGCGCACCTGGACCGGTTTGTTATGCGCCAGGAAGACGCCAAGAAAGCCCTGGCCATCGCCGTGTGCGACCACTACAACCACGTCAAGGCCGCCGAACAGGGCGAGGAACTGCGCGATTACGTGAAGCAAAACGTCCTGCTCATTGGTCCGACGGGTGTGGGCAAGACGTACCTGATCAAGACGATTGCCGACCTGATCGGCGTGCCGTTTGTGAAAGCCGACGCCACGAAGTTCAGCGAGACCGGCTACGTCGGGGGCGACGTGGAAGATCTCGTGCGCGAACTCGTTCACCGCGCCGATGGCGATGCGAACCTCGCCAAGTACGGCATCATCTACCTTGACGAAGTCGACAAGATCGCCACGCCGTCCAACACCGTGGGTCGCGACGTCAGCGGCCGCGGCGTACAAACCAATTTGCTGAAGCTGATGGAGGAGACCGAGGTGCCGCTCCGCTCGCCGACTGATATCCAGGCGCAGCTCCAAGCAGCGTTCGAGTACCAGCGGCGGGGCAAGGTCAAACGCGAGACGATCAACACCAAGCACATCCTGTTCATCGTCAGCGGCGCGTTCGACCAGATGCTGGACATTATCCGCCGCCGCATCCGGCAGGCCGACATCGGTTTTGGCGGCCATCTCGCCGAATCCGTCAGCGACGCGGAATTGCATCGGCACGGTCAGACCGAGGACTTCGTCAAGTTCGGGTTCGAGCCGGAATTCATCGGACGCTTGCCCGTGCGTGTCGTCCTCGACCGGCTCAGCGTGGACGACCTGTACAGTATTCTCAAACAAAGCGAAGGGTCGGTCGTCAAACAATACGAGTCCAGCTTCAACGCATTCGGCATCGACGTTATTTTCTCCGATGAAGGACTGCGCGCCATCGCGGAGCAGGCGGCGCTGGAAAACACCGGCGCGCGGGGACTGCTCACCGTGTGCGAACGCGTCCTGCGCGAATTCAAATTCGAGCTGCCGTCCTCCGCCGTGCGACAGTTTGTCGTTACGCCATCGCTGGTGGAAGACCCCGAAGCGGAATTGCAACGCATTCTGAAGGAGCCGGCGTACGAGAAGCGCGAGTTGATGCGCCAGTTCGTGCACGATTTTGAACGGAAATTCGACGAGAAACACAAGCTCCGCCTGCGTTTGGAGCCGGACGCGGTCGAGGAGATCGTCGCGCGCGCCCAACAAGCGAACAAGTCCGTCAGCGATCTTTGTCGCGAACTGTTCAAGGATTACCAGTTCGGATTGAATCTGATCAAGACGAACACGGGCCAAACCGAATTCGTCATTCCCAAGTCCGCCTTGTCCGACCCCGATAAATTCCTGAGCGACTGGGTCGTTTCCAGCTATCGCAAAGAAGAACCGCCCAGCGCAACATAGTCGGGAACCGCGTTGCGCCGGCTGTCATCCGCCGCCAGCCCTTGACGGGTGGCCGAATGGCATTTAGGTTTTCTTGTTTCGGAGCGAGAAACCTCAGAAAGGGGGAAGCTATGAGACGTCTGGTACTGACTGGAGGATTGTTGTTGTCAGTGATGTGCGCGGTGGCGGTATCGATACTGGCGGGTTGCGTGTATGGACCACCACCACCGCCGGGGCCGCCGGTGGATGTGGCTGGTTACGACTATTACTATTATCCCGACGATGAGGTGTATTTTTATCCCGGCGCGGGGGTGTACTTCTGGTTTGGCGGGGGCGGCTGGCATTCGGGTCGTCGATTGCCGCAGGGGATGGCGCTGCATGGCGAGTCGCGGGTGAACGTGAATTTGCATACGCCACGGCCGTACGAGCAGCACGAGACGATCCGAGCGCGTTACCCCGCGCATGGAGGCGGCGCGCCGAGGCCGATGGAAGGCGGGGAACACGGGCCGAGGTAGAGCAGGGTTCACGGTTCGGGGTTCAGGGTTCGGGGTTAGTGACCCGGCCACAGGGCGGACGGTCGGCGGTCATAGACTGCCGCAGAGGAAATGGCCCTTCGACGGTGCTTGTGGTTCGACAAGCTCACCACGGGCAGGCTGAACGCGACCGGGGCGGGGAGCGGAGAGCGTGCGGCCGGCAAACAGGCGAGACGCTCTGTTCAACGCGTGGCAAACGGGCGAGACACATTCGGCAGGCTCAGTGCAAGCGTCCGTTCCGCTATGGATACACTGGTTTCTGGCCGAGGACCTTGCCGCTGAGCCCGGTTAGGGTCATGGCCGCTTCGCCCGCGCAGGAGCTGCGGGTGGAGCCATTCACTGATCGTTCAGCGAATCGGTGGCCGTTTGGGCGGCATCGCGGATGTCCCCATCACGATCGGCGAGCAGCGGTTGCAGTACTGGGATTGCCCGCTTATCACCGAGTGAATCGAGCGCCTCGATGCCCGCGATCCGAACCTCATCCGGCTGGTGTTGATCGATGGCTTGAACAATCTGATCGAACGCGGACGGATCGTCGAGGTTGCCCAGTTCAATCAGGATGTCGGTCTTGACCTCCACACTGTTCTCGTCGCGAAGCATATAACCCAAGGCGCTGGCGATCTGTTGGTTGGGAACGCCGACCTCCGCCAGTTCCGCCAAGTCGCCGGCCAGTGCGGAGCGATCCAGCTTGTTCTCGGTGATGTGGTAATTGCGCAGGGCCTCCTGCAATCTGGAATCCAGGTTTTGAACGGGGAAATCCTGCAGCAACGGCGAAGGCGGGAGCGGGTTGTTTGAGGTCTGATTGTCCGCCGATACCTGCCGCTCGGCGTTGGAATCGACAGCCACTGCCTGGGTCACCGCTACGGGCGCGCCTGCCGAATCGGCGGGAGCCTGAGCCTGGTGTTGGGCGGCATTGAGAGTGTCCTTCGAGGGACGATCGGCGACTGTCTGGGTCTTGCTGCAACCGCTGGCAAGAATTGAAACAAGAGCCAGACCGGCAATAAACAGCTTTAATCCATGCATGGCTTCAAGAACCGCCCCCCGTTTACTCGCCCCATCGGGCGCTCATCAGAAGAATCGTCGTCTTAGCGGATCTAGAGTGGCCGAGGAGATAGTCGTTGTCAAGGTACCGAGCCTGCCTTTGCGAGGACGGCAACACCTGGCAACTCTGCGCTCATGGTAGGGCAGAAGCGACACCGTAGCAAACTGGCAAGGAGCGGGCATGCAAGCCCGCCCCTTGCCCGGTATTAGCCCGACTTATTGTCGCAAGTGCGTCGAGTGGTACTCGACACGATCAAAACGCCGAGCCCGACGTCTTCGTCCAGTCGACCCACAGGGTCTTGAGACTGAACCCCTTGCTCTTTATCTTCCCGTTAACAGTTTCGCTCAGTTTCCCAGTAATGGTATCCGACAATGCTGGTTTACCCGTAATCGGCAAGCCATCTTTCAGCGCAATCTTGGCGGAACTCTTAGGGGGCTTGACGGAGATGGTAACGGTTGACGGCACGCCATTTGAATAAAGCAAAGCGACCACCTCGTTGGAGATTGCGGCCAGGCCGGCGCTATTGCGCACCAACAGAACGTCATTCGTCCTCTTGGACAGAGTATAGCTGCCCGTGATATCTGTGGTCCCGATTGCCGCAGTGACGTTACTGTTATTGAGGAACGTGACGGTTCCCGCACGCGCTACGGCAACTTTAGTCTTACCGACTTTAAAGAAGTTTGACGTGGTCACGCTATACACTGCGGTCGTGCTTTGCGCGAACGCGGATATCTGGCCCACAAACACTGCGGCCAGACAACAAACAATCCAAGGACTCTTCTTCACTGTAAGCCTCCTATTGTGGTTTTGTGGTTGACGACTGAATGACAATGAGCGCGGCCTGCCCATCGCGGGCTTGGGATCGATGAGGGGCGACAGGACTTCGGGCAGCGTTCGGTATTGGACACGCCCCTGACGACCAACATATCGTTGCGAGTACACTCATGTTCTCTGACTCAACGCCAAGGCCCAACTGCCGGCCCCACTCGTCGCGAGATTTTCACAAACCGGGTGACAGTGCAAGGTAATTTTGAATGTTGGCATTTGGAGCTGGGGCCTTGGAAATGGTCCAGCCGGGCAACGGATCGGTGGCGCCTATAGACGGAGCGGCCTTGGCGGTGGAAACCCCGCCATTGTCGGGAGCATTCTGGTGCTGCTTGCGCGGTGCTGGTGAAGGCGGTTAAGGAGATGACGGGGCGCGGCAAGGTTCGCAAGAGCCGGCGCAGGCGTGAGCGGAGATATGCCTACGCCAGGGCTTCCACCTCTGCATAAAGCTTCCGCCTCCGCCAAGGCTGCGGCGGACAGGACGGCGTGACCGGCGGCGGGCGCGGTTGTCAAGCCCCAAGAACCGTGGTGTAGGATGGAGTCCTACACCACGGTAAATGGGGGTAAGCGTTAGTCCTTGCTATTTTCCGTAGAGGTCGTTGAGCAGGGCGGCAAGGCGGTAGCCGGCGAGGACGATGCGGCGACGGGCGGTGTCGGTGCCGGCTTTGACGTAGTCTTCGGTGAGTTTGATGTTCCTAGCTCCGTAGGGCGCGCCGAGGGTGCCGTAGACCTGGGAGCAGGCAATGGCGTGGGATTCCATCGCCCATTTCATCACGTCGAAGTTCACATCG
>JBEKUF010000125.1:0-10039 GCA_049515295.1 Verrucomicrobiia bacterium
GGATGGCATCCTGCGTGCGCCCCAGCTTCTCCAACGCGACCCCCAGGTTGTAGTGCGCCTCGGCGGAATCGGGTATGAGCTGTAGCGCTCGCTCCCAATGTTCAATGGCGTCCTGTACCCGGCCCGCCTGTTCCAGGGCCACTGCCAGGTTATTGTGCGCTTCGGCGAAATCGGGTTTAAACCGCACGGCCTGTTCGTAATGCCCGATCGCCTCCTGCAGCCGTCCCGTTCGATGTAGTCCCACCGCCAAGTTGTAGTGCGCGTCGGCGGAATCAGCCTTGAGGCGCAGGGCCTGCTCGCACTGCTGGATGGCCTCCGGCAGCCTGCCAGCCTGAAGCAAGGCACCCCCCAAGCCGTAGTGCGCCTCGACGGAATCGGGCATGAACTGCAGCGCCTGCTCGAACTGCACGATTGCCTCCTGCAGCCGGCCCTCTTTGCCCAAGGCGACTGCTAGGCTGCAGTGTGCCTCAGCAAAATCGGGTTTGAGACGCAGCGCCTGCTCGTAGTGCCCAATCGCCTCTTGCAGCCAGCCCAGTCGCTGCAAGGCGTTCCCCAAGTTGTACTGTGTCTCAGCCAAATTCGGCTTGATGCCTAGCGCCTGTTGACGCTGTTCAATCGCTTCCTGCAGCCCGCCTACCCTCTGCAGTGCGACTCCTGAGCCTGTCTTTCTCTGGCAGACGATGAACATCCAGTAGTTGGATACGGCGGTGTAATGATGGTCAATCCATTGCCAGATGGGATGCGACTCGCACTCGACCACTCGCCAGGGATCGATGATCACGGTCGGTGGCGGATTGGCCTGGAGTTCGCGCAAGGTCTGTTGTGTCAGCTCGTTGGTGAGCGGGCCTTGGATGAGCGGGTAGTACCAGACCAGTCCGGTCACGGGTCGCTGGCCGGAGTCGAAGTAAATCTCCGGCGACTGGCCCCAGACGTAGAACGGCTCGTGGAGCGTTGCGGCCAGTTTGCGGCTCTCGACGTAATTGTCCGTCTTGTGGATCTCGGCCGAGAACTGGTCCAGCGGGACGCGGTACTGGGGACCCTCGTGGAGCAGCAGCAGTGCCAGCGCGGACAGAGCGGACGGGATCGAACGGTGGTGGAGATGCTGGACTGCCAGCCCTGCCCCGAGACAGAGCACCGGCATCCAGACGATTTGCTGGTAGCGGTAATGACCGCCGAGCCAGATCATGAGCCAGACGGATGCGGCCAGCAGGGTGTAGGCGCGGTGCCGGCGGAGCACGACGTGAGCGCTTAGAATGATGAGCGGCCACAGGAGCCAGAGTTCAGGCGTAAAGAGTCGCGCGAGACTGTCGAGTCGCTGGAACCAGGAATCGTAAAGTTTGTGCGCGGCGTACCAGCGGTTATATTGCCAGAGCGCACGCCACATACGCACCTCCAATGATGAGGAACGTGGGTTTGAACAGGCAGCCCGCGACCACGATTGCCCCCGTCAGCCAGTACCTTTTCCGCGTCACCGCCCCGTAGCCAAGTACCGCGAGCAGAGCCAGCCACACCTCGACATAAGGCGCATTGGCCTCCATATAGGCGTCGGCCTGAATGACCGTCCAGAACACGCAACCCCAGAGACCGGCACCGGCCCAGTAGAGCGCGAACAGAGTGGAAACCGCTGCGGTGGTGCCAAGCAGCCAGATTTCCCAGTCGCCGTACCCGATAAGCTTCTCGGCGATCGCGTCCATCAGATAAATGCCCGGCGGCTTGTGGTCGAACACGTCCACGTAGAGCCGTTTTCCGTTAAGCATCTCGTGGGCAATGACAGCGTAAGAGGACGGGTCGGTCGTCAGCGGCAACCGGAGGTAATGGTAGCGCGTCCAACCAATAACAAGGGAAAGCAGCAACAACCACATCAGCGGCCAATGGCGGAGGCGGTTCATCACGGTACTAGTGCTACTTGGTTGCGCGTGCGTGGTCAAGCCGTGAACGGGGCCTCGTGGTGGTGAGTATAGCAGCGCGCAATCGGCTGGGCGTAACGTTTCGCAACCTCGGCAACTGGACGTGTGGTGACCGACTGCCCGCGCATCTTCCGCCTCTCCCGATACTTTTCAATCCAACCTTGAATCCGCTTCTGGTTGGGCCTCACCTTGAACCGCTTCCGCCGCATTAGCAATGCGTGCGCTTCCTTGTAGCCTGCTGCTTGGCGTGGCGTCGCTTTGTATAGACGCAGCTTGTCAGCTTCCACACAGCTCAATAGCAAAATTTCCACTTCGTATTGGTTGCCACAAAGCAAACAAGCAGCCGAAGCCGTACTTTATCCTTCGGGATGCGAGTCGATTCCCCTTCCGGTGATTGGACGGGTTCGGAGAATAGCCCTCGGGTGCCGCTTCTGCAATCCCTCCCCAAGTAGGACTCGGACATCCGATACCTCGTTCACGATTCGGTGAACTGACAGTGGCGGCACCCCACGGCCCTCAAGTCCAGACCCTTGCCATTCGCTCCCTACGCCACCCGCGACACCCAAACCAGCCCCCCCCACTCTCCCCGCTCCTTCCCGTCGAATCCTTCCGCAGCCATTCTGACGGGGGGCACGTCAGACGGAACGGCCCGAGATGATCACGGAGCGCAGGTAATGCGGGAAATGCCAAGTTACATTCTTGCCTGATTTTCCCCTATACGAAAATCGGGCATTTTCCTGGGCGCGAACAGACATTCCCGGCTTGCTTTCCAGCCGGGGTTGTGGCAGAGTAGCGTCCGTTATAGGGTCGCGGTTAGGACATACTAAGCGTCACGTCTGCGCAAGGTAACTGCCGATTCGCAGGGTGAAGTGAGCGAGTCACTTCTTGTTCGTCGAGTCGGCGTGAAACCATAAGGGTGGAAGTGTTGGTGTGTGGCAAAACAAATCTCGGCATTCTCCCGGTGTTTCCCACGCTCTACGATTATGCCCCCAGAAACAGGTGAACACCCCCAGAGCGAGGAGATCCCATGAACGCACAGGTGATTGAGCAGACAACGTCGAAGACAAGCAGTCCCCCGTCGAGTCACGTCTCACCAACGAGTTCCGTTCGAGATTCGACTGCTCCCGAGGGGGCGGTCGTCATGAGAGGTTACCCCGTTCCGCCGTGGAAGCGCGGACTTGACATCGCCTGCATCCTGCTGGCCTTGCCGATCTTTCTGCCGGCGATGATTCTCATCGGCCTCCTGATCAGGGTGTTCTGCGGCGGCCCGGCGCTTTTTAAGCAGGAACGCGTGGGTTATCTCGGCCGGCGGTTTCTCCTCTACAAGTTTCGCACCATGACCGTGACCAGCGACCCCGACGTCCATCGCCGCCATGTGGAACAACTCATTGGCGGCAGCCAGCCCATGGTCAAGATGGATGAGCGCGGCGATACGCGGCTGCTTCCCCTGGGAGGGCTCTTGCGCGCCACGGGCCTGGACGAGTTGCCGCAAATCATAAACGTCCTGCGGGGCGACATGAGCCTGGTCGGCCCGCGCCCGTGCCTGCACTTCGAGTATGAACGCTATTTGCCCTGGCAACGCGAGCGGTTTGCCGTGCTGCCGGGGCTGACGGGACTCTGGCAGGTGAGCGGCAAGAACCGCACGACGTTTCCCGAGATGATTCGGCTCGATATTGCCTATTCACGAAACATGGGTCCGTGGCTCGATCTCAGGATCATGTTCCAGACGTTGCCGGCGCTGGTTGCCCAGATGCGCGAGATGCGGGCACAGGCACAACCCGGTCGTTTGTCTTCGGAAGGCGAATCGCCACTGAAGACTCTGCGCACCAGCTAGCAGGTTGAATGTTGACACTTCTTGATCCGGTCTCTGTTCCGGCACACGGGCCGAGGGCGACAGTGGCAAGCCAGGGAGGGCTCTTGCGCGCGGCTTGCCCTCTTTGAATTGAGGCTTATCTTTAAGTGTCAAGAAAGAGCACGCGTCACATCGCCGCGGCAAGGTCGCAGAACAGTTCGCCGTGTGCCGCAGCTCGGAGGCAGAGGTGGCAGTCCGTTCTATAGGCCGAAAAGAATTTAACCGGCTCTTCCCCTACACCGACGAACTGACCCCTTTCATCGGCAAGGGCGTGGAGTGGTTTACCGACGACGCCAGAAGCGCCGTCGGGATCATTGGCCGTAGCCCCTCACAACCCGCCTGGCGTTACGCCGTCCTGAAGCGTAGCCAGTTCGGCGACTTCAAAGTCGCGCATCTCGGCGAAGCCCTGGCCGACCTCCCGACAACACGCGATGAGTGTCAGCGTGCGGTCGCAGCGGCTGAATGCGAACCAACCGCCGGGGCCCATGAAGTTGTCGTTCCACAGGCCGAACCCGCGCTGGAGGTTCAGCAAAAACCCTGGGGCAGCCTCGCACTTGTCGTGCTGATCCTGGCGGCGGATGTCGTCACAATCGGCATCGTCGTGCTGCTGGTCCATCACTGGCGCTGATGGCGCGGCGTCGCGCCGTCCGCGCGACGTCGTTTGCATCCTTATCTTCAACAACAATCCGCGCAAATCGCAGTCAGAAATCACCGCAGTAACCTGGCTCCGGCGGCCCGGTTACGAAGATTCTTGTCCGCACACTCACCCAAAGATCTCAATGCGAATCGCCCTAAGGTTTCTTATTGACATTTGCCCCCAATACGCTGATAAATAGGGTGCCTCGGTGAGGGGTTTGTCTGACTCTGTACCGCGGTAGTTAGCGGGAAAAGAGAATGGGAATGCGTCTGCCACGTTTGGTCGCTTGGGGACTTACGGTTCTAGTGTTGTCATGCCCTGCTTTGGTCAACGCCAATACGGTCATTTACGGTGACCTGTATGGAGCCACAACGGACTTTCTTGGCGTTCAAGAAACTGCCAATTCTCCCGGCCACACCGCTCCGCTCTTCGGCGCCCCGACCTTGGTCGGAAATTCCCTGGTCTTCAATCACATGTCATTCGTCTCCCAGTCAAACAATGGGGCCAGTGATATTAATGATGGCCAACTGGACACCACCATTGTAACGACCAACCTCCCCGGTTATTACATCAACCAGCTTACACTGCAGGAATTCGGCGATACCACCCTGGCCGGCACCGGCACGTCCGCGACCTACGCCAGCGTCGGGAGCGCCATCACTCTGACCGTTCTCGCACTCGATGACAACGAGATACCCTTCGCCCTGATCGGCACCAACTTGACCTTCACCAATAACGGCCAGTGGACCCTGGCCGGAGGTCCGTTGACGGCGCAAAGCTGGAGCGGTTCGATCAATTTCCAAATGGCGCCGTTCCTCGAAAGTTTTGGCATCACCGGTCAGGCCACCGAGGTGGCTCTGACCGTCGACAACACACTGGCCACCAGCAGCGAGGCGAATACCGAGGCGTTCATTGCCAAAAAGGCCGACGGCCTTTCGGTCACGCCGATCGTTGTCCCCGAACCCGGTACACTCTTGCTCGTTATCCTCGGCGGCTCATTTCTGCTGGTTCAGCGGTTCGGGCGGAAAAACTGATAATCTGATGCGAAGGTCGGATTTCTGACCCCGCGCGGCTGAAGCGGCCCGCGAGGGTTTTTATGTATTACGGAAGGAGAAGGGCCGTGGAAGGGAAGCACCATCCGATTTCACCGAGTCTGGCAGTTCTCACTAGCATCGGTTGCCTGTTGATTTTCGCCGCCACCGCCCCGGCGCAATTCACCGCCAACTACCAAACCAATACCATCAGCAACGTGACCAGTAACTGGGTGGGCAATGGCACCTATGTGGTCGGCTCCAATACCTTCGCCGATGTGTTGTTGATCCAGAGCAGCGGCGTGCTGTCCAACGGATCCGGTTGCCTCGGCTACGTCTCCTCCAACAACACCGCGCAGGTCACCGGCAACAACTCGGTCTGGTACAACGATTCCGGTGTGTATGTCGGTTACATCGGGTGGGCCAACAGCCTGATCATCAGCGGTGGCGGGCGCGTGGAAAACAGCTCCGGTTATGTGGGCTACGGCACGTACGGCAGCAGCAACAACAGTGTGCTGGTCACGGATTCCGGTTCGGTCTGGAGCAACGCCAGCGCGTTGATGATCGGCAACGGCGGTGCGGGCAACAGTTTGGTCATTAGCAACCAGGGCCAGGTGATGGATGCTTCGGGCTACATCGGGCAGAACGCCGGCGCCAGCGGCAACACCGCGGTCATTACGGGCAGTGGCTCGGCTTGGCACAATTCGAGCCTCTTGGCTGTGGGTGACTTTGGCGCGGGCAACACGTTGGTCGTCACCGACGGTGGACGCGTGGACAACTCACTCGGCATCGTCGGGCTCAATCCGACTAGCAGCAACAACGCCGTGCTTGTTTCCGGCAACGGTTCCGTCTGGAGCAATGGGTCCTACCTGTCGGTCGGCAACCTTGGCTCGGGCAACAGTCTGGTGATCAGCAATAGTGGACAAGTCGTCGATGGCTCCGGCTACTTGGGCTACAATTCCGCCAGCAGCAGCAACACGGTGCTCGTGGCCGACGGCGGCATCTGGCAGAACGGCTCACTGTACGCAGGGTACCTCGGCTCGGGCAATTCGCTGGTGGTGGACGGCGGCTCGGTCCTGGCCACGAATCTCACCATGGGCCTCGACTCGGCAACGTGCAACAATCTCGTTCAGCTGGACAGCGGCAGCATTATCGTCACCGACGCGGCGCACAATGCCGTCTTGGAGTTGCGCGATGGCCAATTGATTCTCAACGGTGGCGTGGTCCAGGCGGACACGCTCTTGATCACGAATACCTGCGCGCAGTTCGTTCATAACGGAGGATCACTCGTCCTGGGCAATGTGGTTCTCGACCCGAACTTCTTCCGGATCGTGTCCGTGACCCAGCAAAGCAACGATATGCTCGTCACCTGGATGATGGGGCCGGGAGCGACGAACGCGCTCCAAGCCACCGCCGGGGATCAAGATGGCCAGTATGGCGCCGATGGCTTCACCAACATTTTCGTGGTGACGAACAATCCGAGCCTCGGCACCGTGACCAACTACCTCGATCTCGGCGCGGCCACGAATACGCCCACGCGCTATTACCGCGTCCGGCTCACGCCGTGAGCGGGCAAGCGGGAGCGAAAGATCGGGTACTCTCTCTTCGGAGTTGACCCTTTCGCACGGCCTGTCGATAGTGCCCCCATCCGAGGTTGCCGGAGGCCAACCGGAGTCCGAAAAAGACTGTGTGAGTTGCTTCCACGGCTTCAAGACAACCCGGCCAACGGAAAATAAATATGAACGAATTGTTTTTGATGACCCATGTGCTGTTCGGGGTGGGCTGCATGGTCACGGCGGTGTGGCTCTTTGTGGATGTATTGCACGCCCATGAAGAGAACTTGACCCGGATCAGACGGGTGAGTTGGGCGGCAGCAATTCTCATGTGGCTCGCCTTCTTCATCGGCGGCGGCTGGTATGTCGTCTCCTACCCTGCGGACAAAGCCATCATCCTCAAGGGGCCATGGCCATTCGCCCACAGCTACTTCATGGAAACCAAGGAACATCTCGTCATCATGCTGCTGGTGCTGGCCACCTATCTCCCGATTGCCGCTTCCAACAACCTCGCGGCAAACCCGGAGGCGCGCCGGGTGGTTCTTTGGGTGGCGGCGGCGATCGTGTTGCTGGCCTTGTTGGTTGAGGGTCACGGGGCAATCATTGCGATGGGAGTGAAGGTGGCATTGCTGGCGAAGCAACATTAATATCAGGAGAACAAACGTGGAAAACGCCCCCGTCTCGAAATACACAATTTCCTTTGGGTTATCCGTGGCGCTCAGCAGCGTGATCAATGCGCTGCTGGTGGTCGTCAAGGAAAAGAGCCAGGCTGTCCTGGCGGCGCTGCAAAAAATCAGCGGTCACCAATGGGTTACCCACAGCGCCATCGTTCTCATTTTGTTTGGATTCTTCGGCTGGCTGTTCGCGAGAGCCAACGGCGGTCAGGGATTGCAGATGACCGTGAACCGTTTGATCGGGACGATCCTGGCGGGCGTGGTGACGGGCGGGGTGATCATCATCGGGTTCTATTTGATCGGCGATTGACGACACGTTGGATGATAAATCGGATTGGACCATGCGAACCACAAGTTGCGTATCCGTTGTCGCTCAATTGACCATATTCGGCCTGGCCCTCGTCGGAAACACGTATGGCGGACCCCCATTCGTCACCGACGACCCCGAGCCGGTGGATTATCAGCATTGGGAATTCTATATCGCTTCCCAGGACTCCGAGATCACTGGCGATTGGTCAGGCACCGGGCCGCATTTCGAGCTGAACTACGGCGTCATCTCCAACGTGCAGCTTCATCTGATTGCGCCGCTGGCGTACGATGTGCCTCCCGCCGGGAGCGCCCATTATGGTTATGGCGACACGGAACTGGGCGTGAAATTCCGCTTCATCCAGGAGACGGATCGAATGCCGCAAGTGGGTGTGTTCCCGTTGCTGGAAGTTCCCACGGGCAGCGCCAAGGATAATCTCGGCACGGGCCATCTGCAGGGGTTCGTGCCGGTATGGCTGCAAAAGAGTTGGGGATCATGGACGGCTTACGGTGGCGGCGGCTACGGCATCAATTCATTTGATGGGCATCGAAATTGGGAGTTTGTGGGCGGGGTGCTGCAAGAACAGGTGTTGACCAATGTCCTCATCGGGGCGGAGGTCTATCATCAAACGGACTTGGAAGTGGACTTTCCCAACGTCGGCACGGCGTTCAATGTCGGCACGGTCATTGACCTGAGTAAGCAGCACCATTTACTTTTCTCCGCTGGGCGATCCATTGACGGCCCGACGCAGTTCCAATGTTACATCGCCTACCAATTCACATTCGATAACACTTGGTTTCAGTTCTGGAACAAGCCCCGCTGACGGTTGCCCCGCAGGCGCCGTGCACTGCAAACCATCTATGCCAGGAATCGGCTGAAGACAGCGTACCGAATTCGCGTGACGTGCCTCGCTTGACGGTGAGGGGGCGTTGTAGTAGCCTGCGCCGCAAATTCTGATGAGCCTGCGTAAAAGATTCGCCATTGCTCTCCTGGGTGTGCTGGTTTTTGGCTTCCTCATGCCTGTGGAAAGTCCCGCGCCATTGGTCTGGACCAAGGGTGAGGGATGGAGTTGGGTGCAGGAGGGGGTGCCGACCGCGACGACCCCGGCTGATCAACTCAAGATCGGACAGAATTTTGAGGCCAAGAAGCAATACCGCCGCGCGATCCCGGCGTATCGTCGACTCATCGCCCGCTGGCCGCTATCGTCGTCGACGCCCGAGGCGCGGATGGGGTTGGCGAAATGCTACGGCGCCATCGGCTACCACTACAAGGCGTTCCAGACGTATCAGGAGTTGCTCAAGAAGCACCCGAGCACGCCGCACTTCGATGACGTGCTGCAACGCGAGTTCGAAATCGGCAATCTGTTCCTCGCGGGCGAACGGCAAAAGGCCTGGGGCGTCCGCTGGTTCCCGTCTCTGGAGCGCGCGGTGGAAGTGTACGAAGCCGTCGTCAAGAACGGCCCGTACAGTTCCGTCGCGGTCGACGCCCAGTTTCGCATCGGGCTGGTCTACGAGAAGGAACGCGATTACCTTTCCGCCGTCCACGCCTATGAGAAGCTGCTGGAACGCTATCCGAAACACCTTGTCGCGGAGGCGGCGCAATTTCAGATTGGCTGGGAATACAAGAAAGAGTCGGCTCGCGCCGAATACGACCAGAACGCGGCCAACCAGGCGATTGCTGCGTTCACGGATTTCATCTTTCGCTACCCGCAGAGCGACAAGGTGCCCGCGGCCGAGAAGTATCGCACCGAGTTGAAGGTGGAGCAGGCCCGCGGCATGTTTCACATCGGTGAGTTCTACGAAAAGAACCACTACTACAAGTCGGCGCTGATTTATTACAACGACGTGATCGAAAAGAACCCCGAGTCCGATTGGGCCACCCAGGCGAAGCTGAAGGTCGCCGCGCTCACGCCTATGACTGCGGAAAAGACCGCGACGCCATGAACCGCCCCGCGCTTGCTGGATGGCCCGAGCGTCGTTGGCTGCGGTCAACTCGTCGCGGCGTGGTGGCCCACGCCGCTCTGGCGGCCCCATTACTGTTGCTCTCGGTGTTTGCCTCCGGCTGCGCCGGCTATCACG
>JBEKUF010000126.1:0-10039 GCA_049515295.1 Verrucomicrobiia bacterium
AATCCCCCGAGATCGTTCCCGAAATAACTCTGCCCGGAAATCATCGTGTTCACGCTGAGGCGGATACACGCGGGCGCATAGTTGGGGCTATAGCCGGCCTGTGTATCACCACTCCAACCGGCCGCGTACCGCTGGCTCCCGGTGGTGCCGGACCGGCTCAAGACGAATGGACGTCGGTTGGGGAAGGCTTCGAGCAGCGCGTTGTAACTCGACATCTGCGAACGCAGGCCGAAATAATTACGCTCGTTCGACCACTGGCGGCGTGTATCGGTAGTGGAGGTGCCATAGGCGCCGTTCAGCCAGAGCAACCCGTCAAGAGGAATCTCTCCGTTGTCTTCCGGTTCGGTCAGGTCGTTCCAAATCCCGCCCCAGGCAACGGAATGGAACCAATTGGTTTCATCACCCTGCCAACGGTTCAGCGTCGGCTGGCTGGTGTAGTCGAACCAGTACACATCGCCGACATAAATGTTTCCCTCATACTGGTTGCCGTTGTTGGCCTTGATAAAATCGAGGTCGGCGTATTCCGTGGGTTCCAGGGGATCGTTCGGCTCCAGCCACGGCTCGATGAGCGGAATCAGCTTGACCCCATAGACCTGACACGACGACACCATACTGGCAGGATTCGGATAATTGGCGGCATCCATTGTTAACTGGTCTAATTCGTCGGAGTCGATGTTGTTTTCTCCGGTGGCATCCATGTAGTCGATGTCGATGTAAATGGCATCCAGCGGAATGTTGCTCGCCGTCGCCGTGCTGGCGATGTACTCGACCCAGCTTTGATTATCGTAAGCAAAGCGGCTGAGATGATGGCCCATCGCCCACTTCGGCAACATCATCGCCCGACCCGTCAATTCCGTGTAGCTGTCGATCACCGATTTCATCGTGTGATTGGTGCTCCCGCCAAAGAAATAGTAGTCCATCTGACCGTCCGCCGCCTCGAACGAGTAGCCCGTCGGAAACTGTGTTCCCATCCGAAACGTCGCCCGGCAGGGATTGTCGAAGAAGATCCCGTACGTGAATGCCGGCACGCTCCCACTGGCTGGTTGCACGCCGTAAAAGAATGGCATGTTCATATACATGGGATTCTGATAGGGCGATCCGGTGCCCCAGTGGTACGACTGATAATTCCAGCACATGATGTTCTCGCCCTGCCGATTGGATGGCCCCGGGTACTCGCCAAATCCAAAGTACGCTTGGTTGCTCGGCATCTGCTTCGTGCATTTCAGTCTGTACCCAGACGGCAGTGAGTACGGTATTCCGCTAGCGTCGTTCGAGATCGAATACGACGTATCGTACTGAACCGCATTCGTTGGATCATCCTGCAACAGTGCATAGCCTCCCAGCCGGTCATAAAAATCCACTCGGAACGGATTCTTGTTGATGAGCACATTCAGCAGCCCCGTCTGAAGCAGGTAATTTGTGCCCTGATCGGTGAACGTGTTGGCCAACGTCGGCCACATCCCCAGCGTCGCGGCGATCATCGGCTCTTCCTTGGCCCAGAACCCGTTGTATGAGAACCGCACGCGAATCACGTCATCCGCGAAGGCGGAAACGGACGCCACGCCGCCACTGCTCAGCCAGAAAATAGCATACGAATCGCCGTTGGTCGGATCCGTGGCGAACGTCACGTTCGTAATGGAACCCGCCGACGTCGGCGCCGCCTGTAGGAATCCACTCGGAGTGAACAGCATTGGGAGTAAGAGCACTGCCCAGCAGAAGCCGACACGCCTCATTCGCAGCTTCTGCAGCGTCATGGCCTGAACCCTTTCGTATGCATCACTCTCCACGCGCCATTTTGGCGGTCCCACGCTGTCCCATGGCGTTACAAGGTAAACCGCTTTTACAACCGCGAAAAAAATTCGCTGGGCCCATACCGCCCCAGCGCCGCCGTTCCATCTGCTCCCCGTCAAACAGCTCATACTACGTCCGGTTCTTATACCCCACCGCACCCCTACTTGCAAGCCTTTTTCGCTGGTCCAAGGTGGCCACATCCGCCCGTGACCAATTGCGTCTACGCGGGAACGTTCACGGGAAGTGGCTCCAGGGCCAGCCCGAGCGTGGCCTGCCCGGGCGATCTCATCACCTTCTCTGCTTGGGTAGTCGACTCAGGCGGCACCGTCACCATCATGAATACCGATGGCGACTGCAACGTAACCACAACGACCAACTCCGTGTCCGCCACCCCACAATGGACATGGTCAGTCAACGGCTGTTCAGACTCGAGTCGTGGGCAAGTGTGCTCCGTAGCCTTCGAACTCCCCAACCCGGGAACCTATACGTGCAATTTCACCGCCACCGTGGCGAACTGCCCTGATAGTCCACTCCAGATGAATCTTTCCGCCAGCGCCACGGTGGCCGGCTTGGTGGTGAGCAATGTGTCATTTACCGGCACCAGCGAGTTTAACATCCTCCAAGACAACGGCAGCGGCCAGTACTCGGCCCCGCACTGGACGCCCACCAACAGTTCGCCTGTCGGTTACGTGGCCAACACCACCGGAGCAGTAACGGCGGTATTTGCGATGGTGCCGACGAATCTCGCCTGCGGCAGCTCCGTGATCATTCGCGGCGATGGTCCCAATGGCTTGAGTATTCCCGCCACCACGTGTACAGTCGTAAACGGAGCTGCGACGCTGAACGGAACTTTCTCCAACGCTTTTCCCAATCAGGTGGGCTTCCTCAATCCGCTGACGATCAACTGGAACTACTCGGGCGACGACGGCTACACGTTCCATCCCGCCGGCGCCAGCGCCAATCCCGTCTACATCACCCTGACCAATCCGGTGACGATGACGCCGAATCTCTATCGCACCGTGCTGCACTTGGCTTGCTCAAACCCGGGAGCCACGACTTCAAACGTTGCGGTCGCCAACACATGGGCGCTGTTCGCCGGGCCGGCTAATGTGACGACGTGGAACGGGCAGACGCTCTACTATTATGAACCCGGACACGGCTTTGCCGGGACGTGCCTTGACACTGCACAACTGCTGACAAACGCCAGCCATAACGGGCAGTGTGGGGCTTGGGCACACCTGTTCATTGACTCTGTTGCGGTAAATGGAGCCGCTGCGAACTGGGTCAACATCGCCCCTGTCAGCGCAACTGATTTTGCGTTCCTCATCACCAACTGGAGCTTCCGAGCGGCCTCATTTTCAAACACTCCGCCCTACACTTGGAAGCTCCAGTTTGCCACTCCGAACATGGACATGGTACCCATCCCCTCAGGAAACGTCTATGGTGACCTGACAAGCCTAACAGGCACAAGTGGCCAGAACTCCACAACCCCGGCTGAGAAGGTCTTCAACCTACACTTCATCGTTTGCTGCAACGGAACATATTACGACCCCTCCTATGGGGTGACATACGAGGACGCTGCTGATTTTGAAAGCAAGGCAGTCACAGGCTATGGGGAACTACTTCCTGGTGACAACCCACCGGGTTACACGAACCTCATCTTGAGGGTAAGACAACCAAGCGGGTCTGTTGGAATTTATTTTGATCCTCTCTGTCCGTGAACGAGTACATGGAGCGATGACATGAGACCAATTGGAAAAACCTCATGGTTGGCCATTTCCTGTGCCATATCCTCTTTCGCAGTACCATGCCCAGCCCAAGAGGCCCCCACCCCCAAGTGGGGCCAAGCCCAACAAATATCGGTGCCAGCCCCAGATGGCAATCTGCAAGGCTTGCTGCGATCATCCCCGTTACCTTGGAAGAACGCTAAGGGCGAAATCGAGAACAGGACCGCGATGTCGCTGTACATTCCGCAAAGGAACCTCCTGTGGCTAGGAAATGCAGGATACAGTAAGTTCTTCCTACTTAACAATAAGATTGTGGCGTGGAATCTCCTGGCGGGGCCAACGCTCTTCGTTAGTATGGCGACTGCAAGTATACCACAATCTCCCGACATGGAAAGCGTTGTTAAAGGGGAATTGGGCAGGCGATATACGAGGTTGTTGGCGAACGACCTGCGATATGACTACCGAATTCCGCTAACCCTGATATTCGGCCGGTTCGCATTCGCCATTCCGGGCGATGCCACGCCCGCTCCCCCTCCAAAGGTGACTGGCTTCTCTTTCGACAACGGTCATCCCGTGATCGCGTTCGAGGGCCAGAATGGCGCCAAAGCAGCGGTCACCTTGGATCGGAATGTCCACGTCATTGCTGCCACGCTGCGCGGCCAGCCGATACCATTGGCCGGCCCACTCAAGCCTGAAAAAATCACCCCTGACGAAGAATAATCGAACCAAACGGCATCGACGCTTGACACTCGACAAACTGAGGCTCGTTTTTGCCCTCGCTTGCGCCTCTCTGCTGGCTTCCAGCCTGTCCTTTGCCGACACGGCCATTCTCGTCGCGTTGCCGGCCGAACAGAGCGCGCTGTCGCGGGAAGTGCGGATGGTCGGCCAGTCCGTTGACTTGGCGCAACACCGTGTTTCCATCGGCTATCACAAGGGGGAGAAGCTGTACATCGTGCGGACGGGTGCGGGCAACCTGAATTCGGCCATGGTCACGCAAGCCTTGCTGACCCGGTACGAGATCGATCGGGTTATCTCCATCGGCGTCGCGGGGAATCTGAACGACGAATGGAAGGTCGGCGACCTGCTTGTTGCGACCTACGTGGTGAATCATCAAGAAGGCACGGAGAGGCCGGGGGGATTTGAGGCAAAGGAGAATTCAGAATCCAGAATCCAGGAGTCAGGAGGAAACCGAACAAAGTGTGAGGCGTTGCGGAGCAACGCGGTGGAGATTGCGCGAACCACGTTAACGAACGGCGTCGTTCGAGAAGGGCGTCTTGTCAGCGGTGACAGCTTTATCGCCAGCACGGCCAAGCGGAACTGGCTGCGGGAGACGTTCCACGCCGATGCGGTGGACATGGTTTCCGCCGGCATGGCGCGCGTGTGCGAGGCCAACGGCGTGCCCTGCGTCATCATTCGTGTCCTCAGCGACAACGCCGACGAATCCGCTTCCGCCGCGTTCACCAGATTCGTGCAATCCGGCAAGGACAAGGAGCCGGTGACCGTGCCCATCGCCCTCCGCCTTATCGAGCAGGTCGCCCCATCTCATCCTTGAGCAGGCACCCATCTCGTAAATCTCTGGTGGCGCAAGCCTCCGTGCTTGCGCTCCTCCTCGCCGCGCCGGCCCATGCTGCGCCCATGGCACTGGGCAGTTTCCCCGATAGCGCCAGCCCGAGCAGCTACTCTGTCGGCGCCGCCATCGCCAACGTGCCGACCAACGCCGGCGTCGTCTACGATGCCATCGGGCAGACGAATTACATTCAGGTCTACAACTTCGGCCAGCTCGTGTACAGCGGCCCCATCGATGTCACGCCGACCCTCGAGCGCATCCGCGCCGGCTGCCGGATCCTCTCCGAAAAGCACGACGGCGATTTTTTCCACTTCACGCACCTTGGCGAGTTGTCCAACATCCCCCGCAAAGGAAGCTACTACTACCGCGAGTTCGTGGTCTGGCCCGCCGTTGACATCACCAACGCCACGTACGACCCCGGCGAGAAAGCCTTTGGTGTCGTCCCGTTTCCCGGCCCGATGCGGCTGCTGATCGGGCGCGGCGGCGAGGTGTATTTTACCGGGGATCACTATGGCGACGGCGCGCAAACGAACGCGTATTACGTAAATCCGAGGCCTCCCTCCGGCGCGTTCCACATCACCAGCGTGACCACGCAAGGCCACGATTCGCTCGTCACATGGCAGACCGTTGGCGGGGCAACCAACGTCGTCCAAGCCTCGGCGGGCCCCAACAACTTTATCGACATCAGCCCAATCATTGTCGGCAGCGGCGACGACCTCACCACCACCAATTATCTCGACATCGGCGGCGCCACGAATTTCCCCCCGCGTTCTTACCGCGTCCGCCTCGTGCAGTAGCAATGAACGCCTGCCGCGGGCAACGCCGAGATGGGCCCGGGGCCGCTGTAAAAGAGCCGGATCCCTAAATTCACTCGGCATGGGGAGGCAAACACCCTGTGGCTTGTGATCAGCGAAAGTACGCCTTGAGCACGTACTGCAGGATCATCCGCTGCGTGTTGAAGAACGAACCGTTTAGCGCAACGGCGTGGCGCATCACGTCGATGAACCGGTCGCGGTCACGGTAGTACAACGGGATGATCACCTGTTCCAGTTTCTCGTACAACGATGCTGCGTCGCAGGCGGAACGGTCGTCCACCGGATTGCCCGTGTCGCACCGCTCTCCGATGGCCCAGCCGGTCACGCCTTCGATGCGTCCCTCGATCCACCAGCCGTCCAGGATGCTCAGGCTCGGCACGCCGTTGATGGCCGCCTTCATGCCGCTCGTTCCCGACGCTTCCAGCGGCGGTTGCGGCGTGTTCAGCCACACGTCAACCCCGGCGGTCATCATCTTGGCCAGGTTCCAATCATAATTGGGAACGTAGGTCATCTTGATGTCGCGTTTGAGCGAAGCGATCGCCCCAAAGACGCGTTGGATGAGTTCCTTGCCGACCTGATCCTGGGGATGCGCTTTGCCGGCGAAGACGACCTGGAATCGTCCGACCTTCGCCGCGATGGCCCGGAGCCGCTCCAGATCGTGGAACAGCAGGTCGGCCCGCTTGTACGCCGCCGCGCGTCGCGCAAAGCCCAGCGTCAAATCCCGATCGTCCATCCCCGCATTGGTCTCGCGGTTCACGAACTGGATCAGGTCGCGCTTGGCCGCGCCATGTGCCTGCCAGAATTCCTGCGCGGGAATGCCGAGGGCGTAGCGGAGATTGAAACTGTCCTCCCGCCAGCCGGGAATGTAGCGGTCAAACAACGCCTGAAACGCCGGGCTGGCCCAGGTGGCGGCATGCACGCCGTTGGTGATCGCATCGATCCGGTATTCGGCGAACATGTGCTGCGACACCTCGGCGTGCTTCTTCGCGACACCGTTGACGTAATGGCTGAGGTTCAGGGCCAGATACGTCATGTTCAGGGCGTTGTCGCCAGCCGCCATGCCGTCCCGCTGCTGGAACACATGGTTGGCCAGATTGACACTGCCAATGTCCTGCATGTCGAGTCGAATGTCCGCCCAACCAAGGAGCTTCCTAACCATGTCCATCGGGAACTGATCGTGACCGGCGGGCACCGGCGTGTGCGTGGTGAAAATGCACTTGGGACGGACCGCCGCGACGTCCGCGCCGGTAATCGTCTTGCGGTTTGCCTTCCGCGCTTCCTCAAACAACAGCTCCACCGTCAGGAACGCCGCGTGGCCTTCGTTCATGTGGTAGCGCTCGATATTCGCGTACCCCAGCGCCCGCAGCATCCGCACGCCGCCGAAGCCGAGGACGACTTCCTGGCAGAGGCGGAACCAGAGATCGCCGCCATACAGGTAGTGCGTCAGCGTCCGGTCCCACTCCGAATTCTCCGGCAAATCCGTGTCGAGCAGATACACCGGTATCCGCGCGCCGCCCTGGCCCGCCACTTCGTATTTCCACGCCCGAATTTGCACCCGCCGCCCCTCCAACGTCACCGCCGCGCGCGCCGGCATCTCTTCCAGAAAATCCTCGACCACCCATTCGGCCGGCTCTTCGGTTTGCCAACCGCCGGCGTCGAGCTTCTGATAGAAATACCCCTTCCGATGCAGCAGCGTGATCGCCACCATCGGCACGTCGCGATCTGCCGCGGCGCGGATGGTGTCGCCCGCGAGGATCCCCAACCCGCCGCTATAGGTCGGCATCGCCGCCTCCAGCGCGATCTCCATCGAAAAATAGGCTATGATCTTCTCGTCCATTAGAGCGTCGCCCCGGCCACACTACCACAAAACTGCGAACCGTAAACTATGAACCCTGACCCCCGAACCATCTCTCATCTCTGCCTCAACCATCCATCATCTCCCATTCTCCCTCGCCCGACCACAAGTCTGGACAGAACGTATGGTGCCATCGTACAATGTCATCGTTTCCCCCCGACAGACTCCGCGATGCATCGGTAAACGCCATGCTGTACAGAACCTACGGCCAGACCGGGAAACAAGTGTCCGTCATCGGCTTCGGCGGGATGCGGTTCCCTGCTCCCCAAAACATCGACTTCAACGCCGAACTCCTGCTGTACGCCTACCGCAAAGGCATCAACTACTTCGATACCGCGCCCTACTACTGCGACGATCGCAGCGAGGAAAGTTTCGGCGCCGCCATCAAACACTTTCGGCCCGGCACCTTCTACATTTCCACCAAGTGCGGTGATGCCGACGGCGCGGCTCTGCGGCGCAGCCTGGACCGATCACTTCAGCGCCTCGGCGTAAGCCGAATTCACTTCTTCAACATCTGGTGCCTGTTGCGACCGGGGGGATGGGAGGAGCGCGTGAAGGGTGGCGCCATCGCCGCCGCGTTCCAAGCGAGGGATGAAGGGCTCATCGAGCACGTCGTCGTTTCTTCCCACCTCCGCGGCGACCACATCCGCGACCTGCTCCGCTGCCACCCCATCGAAGGCGTGACGCTGGGCTACAGCGCCATCAATTTCACTTTCCGTCAGGCCGCCGTCGATGCCGCCGCAGAACTGGGCCGCGGCGTGGTCACGATGAACCCGCTCGGCGGTGGCGTCATCCCGCGCAACTCCCAACGCTTTGAGTTCCTGCGTGGACCGTGCGACCGCTCCGTGGTGGAGGCGGCGCTACGATTCAATATCTCGCAGCTGGCTATCACCGTCGCATTGGTCGGCTTTTCCAACAAATCCGAAGTGGACGAAGCCTGCGCCGCCGTTGAGAACTTCACGCCCTACGGTGCCGCACACGTCGAGTCGCTGCGGGTCAAGTCCCTCCAATCGCTGGACGGACTGTGCACCGGCTGCGGCTATTGCCTGCCCTGTCCCGAGGGAATCGAAATCCCCAAGATGATGGACGCATACAACCAGAAGGTTCTCGGCAATGGCGACACGAACGTTATTCCCGACCGTCTGAAATGGCACTGGCGGTTGTCGCCCGACGACGCCAAAGTGTGCACGCTGTGCGGGACGTGTGAGGACCAGTGCACCCAGCATCTGCCCATCCGCGACCGGCTCCAGGAAATCGCCGCCATCATTCTGCCCAAAACCTGACCTGCGCCAGGCTCCGTCGAGTTCTTCCCTCAATTTGCAAGCTGAAACATGGGCGCTTGATTTCCCTTTCCCCACAGGAGTAGTATTCCTCCGGAAAGGCAATCAGAAACATTTTCATCCATCAGGAGGTTTTTCCAATGTCACTCCTCATTAAAAATGGCCGCATCGTCACCGCCAGCGAAAACTACATCGCCGACATCTTTTGCGAAGGCGAACAAATCACCCGCATCGGCGCCAATCTCGACGCGCCCCCCAAAGCCACCGTCATCGACGCCAAGGGCAAGTACGTTTTCCCCGGCTTCATCGACCCGCACGTCCACATCTATCTGCCGTTCATGGGCAGCTTTTCAAAAGACACGCACGAGACCGGCAGCAAAGCCGCGCTCGTCGGCGGCACGACCACCATCATCGAGATGGTCTGCCAGGCCCGCAACCAGCAGCCAATCGCCGATGGCTTCGAGTTCTGGCTCAACAAGGCCCAGGGCAAAAGCGCCTGCGATTTTACCTTTCACCAGACCGTGTCGCGCCTCGACAAGGAATGCGAAGGCCAGCTCACCGAGATCGTCAAGAGCGGTATCAGCAGCTTCAAAATCTTCCTCGCCTACAAGGGCGCGTTCGGCATCACCGACGAAGAACTTTATCACACGATGCGACTCGCCAAGAAACTCGGCGTAATCGTCACCGCCCACTGCGAAAACGCTGACCTTGTCCTCGAATCGCAAAAGAAGCTTCTCGCGGAAGGCAAGACCGGTCCCGAGTGGCATTACTGGAGCCGACCGCCCCAGGTCCAGGCCGAAGGCGTCCATCACATGACGTCCTTCGCGGAAATGCACGACACGCACTGCTACGTGGTGCACACCAGTTGCGAAGAGTCGCTGCGCGAGGCCCTCATTGCCGCCGCCCGCGGCGTTCATGTGTGGACAGAAATTCTGGTGGAGTATCTCGTGCTCGACAAGAGCTATGCCGAGCTCCCCAACTTCGAGGGCGCCAAGTACGTCATG
>JBEKUF010000127.1:0-9949 GCA_049515295.1 Verrucomicrobiia bacterium
CAGACAAACCACCGGGCGCCCATTGACCGCCGAATATGGGGGTGCAGACATGGCTTCGCGGATCGGCCACAAATGACGGATGTGCGGATTCCCAGGGATGGAAGTCACGTCGTCAAAAATGAATGGCCCCTGAAAGCTGTTGTGATACGCCCAAAGGCCAGCAGCTATCACCAACAGCGGGATGAACTGACGCGGTTTCAACAGTCCACAAGTTTATCCGAGCTTGCCATGCGCGACCAGCCCTGACTTCCGAAGTCGGGGCCAGTGTTTACTAATTGTAAACCCCGCGCGTTCAAACTCCCAAGCCAGCGCATTGTATCAAGGTCGCGTTGACCTGCCAACTCGACAAACGCGCGGTAAGCATGTCCGCCATGATTATCGTCGAGTCCCATCTCGGTTTCGCTGACCATCCGGGTTTACCCGGCAAAGCGGGTCAGTTCGATGGCCCGCCGGTGGCACGGGCGGGTCTCGCTATCAACAGGAGGGGGAGCGCTTGCCCGGTACGAAAACTTGCCGTAAAATTACCGCGACGTGAGCTGGCGAGAGTTCGGATGAACAGTTCCATCGTGCATTGCCTGCGGCGAGTTGCAGCGGTTTCGTCACTGCTGCCGATGCTGGGAACTGCGACCGCGGCATGCGCCGCCATAACCAACGCCAGTTTTGCCGCCTCTCTTACGTCTGGCTCTCTAAGCGGGGTGCAATTCACCGTTTCCTACAGTTACGACAACTCGGGCATCACGGGCGGGTCTGGAGATTACTTGCCCTTGCAGTCTTTTGACTTCGATCTGCTCGGCACCCATTTTTCCAAAGACGATATTTATCAAGGCGGCCAAGTGATTTTTCACTACGGCATCTTGTACAATGTGACGGCGGCTTTCGATCCATACATTTCGGGGGCGCCCACGAACGCTCCGCTCAATAGCATCGCCTTTGGCTTTGGAGGACCGGGGATCATCGGGTATGTAGACAAGCAGGGACAGTACGGCAGCGGCGCGTTTTCCCTCATTAGCAGCAACATCATTCCGCAGATTGTGTCGGTCTCAATCGTCGGGAGCGACCGGCAACTCGTCTTCACAACGACCAATCACCTCAACTACGTCGTGGAGTACACCACCGACCTGGTCCCCACCAACTGGATTTCACTCACCAATCTGACCGCCACGGGAACGACCACCACCGTTGCAGATCCGGATGCTGCATCACCGTCCCAGCGATTTTATCGCGTGGGGTTGGTGCCGTAGGGCAGATTGGTGGCGTGCCACGGAGCGGGTCCCCGCTCTGGAGGCTTGGCGAGTCGTGCGGTTTAAACTTCCCAGGTCCACCCCTCACTGAACGGCCCGCACTCGCGCCAGGTTCCTTTGAGCTTGGACCAAATCGGGCTTGATCCGCAACGCCTGCTCCCAATGACTAATCGCCTCCGGCACCCTGCCCAGCCGGAGTAACGCGACCCCCAAATTGTAGTGCGCCTCGGCGTAATCGGGCTTGAGACGCAGCGCTTCTTCGTAATGCCCGATCGCCTCCGGCACCTGCCCCAGTTGGACTGACGCGATCCCCAGGTTGTTGTAAGCTTCGGGGTAATCGGGCCTGAGACGCAGCGCTCCTTCGTAATGTCCGATCGCCTCCGGCAGCCTGCCCTGTCTCATCAAGGCGACCCCCAGGTTATTGTGTGCCTCAGCATAATTTGCTCTGATCCGCAGCGCCTGTTCGTAATGCCCGATCGCCTCCGGCAGCCTGCCCTGCTTCATCAAGGCGGCTCCCAGGTTGTTTTGTGGCTCAGCATTATCGGGTTGGATCCGTAACGCCTGTTCGTAATGCCCGATCGCCTCCGGCACCTGGCCTGCTTGAAACAAAGCCTTCCCCAGGTTGTTGTGTGCCCGAGGGTTGTCGGGACATTTCTCCACAGTGTCTTGCCAAATGGTCAGTTCCGAGTTGTAGTCCCGATTGCGTTGGATGGTCAGGAAGGTAAACAGCACCACCACGGACCCACCGGCTAGGCATCCGAGCACGACGCCCTGCTGTTTGTTCAACAGCCGTTTCCCAATCTCGAATGCGCCGACCACGGCCATCGCAACCACCGCGGCCAGCGAGAGGTACATGCGATGTTCGTACATGGGGCTGTCAAGGGGAAGGAAACTCGATGTGGGCGCAAGGATCAGGAAGAACCACGCGCTGATGAATCCCCAAACGGAGTTGACTTTCCATGCCCATAGAGTCGCCGCTAGCAAGATTACCATCCCCAGCGCCAGCGGCAAAATGCTCGGCCATGTCGTTGCGATTAACCCGTAGTAGTCAAAACATAACGGGTGCGGCCATACGGACAGTTGCAAATAATGGAAAATTACCCCCGGCTGGGTCAGCAGGTACTCCCCACAACCGAGGCGAATATACGGATTCCGGGATGCGTTGCCAAAAGTTCCAGCCGAGGCCACGAGGTAACCGAGCAAGACCCAAGTGGCCGCCAGCGCTGCCAAAAGCCACCCATGTCGTCGCCAAGCAACTCGAAACGACCCGGAAACAAACGTGCGATCGTACAGCAGTACCATCAACGGCGCAGAAACCATCACCTCTTTGCAGGCCATGCCCAACGCGCAGGCCGTCACGCACAGGCCGTACCACAGGCGTGGTCGTTCTGAGACTGTCCCGCGGATGAAGCAGTACAGCGTCAGCAAGTAAAACAGGCCCATCATTGACTCGCAGCGCTGGATGATGTAGGTCACCGATTCGGTCTGCAACGGATGAACGATCCAGAGTACCGCCGTGATTAGTGCCAATCCGTTTGCAGCGGCACCGAAACGCTCACGAAGCCTCGGCTGCAACAGCGTTCGCCGCACGATGCCGAAGAGGGTCAGACCGGCCAGAATGTGAACAACCAAATTCAGCGCGTGATAGCCCCACACGCGGGTACCGCCAACGGCGTAGTTGACAGCCAGGGAGAGGTTGATGATCGGACGCCCGGTGATGCCAGACCAGCGCGGCGGCGACAAAGCCTCCCCGATTGGCCAGAGATGGCGGATTGTGCGGTTTTCGAGAATGCTAGCTTCATCGTCAAAAATGAACGGCCCCTGAAAGCTGTTGTGATACGCCCAAACGCCGGCGGCGATGATCAATACGGGGATGAACTGACGCAATTTCAACAGCCCAAGAGTTTATCCGAGCCTGCCACGCGCGACCAGTCTTTACTGCGCTACGCCTCTCCCCAGGTGCGACTCGATGCTTGGGCGACATCGCTTCAAATCCTCTGGGATGGACAAACCTGCGACATTAGTGCACCATCAAGGCCACTCTTGGACTCACGTACCGCCATGGTTCGAAGAATGCAATCGGTCGTATAAGCAACCGGTCAGGGGGCGTGGATTGTGATAACAACATCGAAATCATCGAAGGCCACCGCGTTTGCGCTGGGGCAACACAGAAAATGGACCGCGAATAATCCGGGCTTTGCAACCGTACACGAGTTGGCGGCGGCCATCCGCGAGCGTCGCGTCTCGGCGGTCGAGGTGCTGGAAGCACACCTTGCACGCATTGCCCGGTACAACCCCGCACTGAACGCGATTGTCACACTGAACCAGGAAGGGGCACGTGCCCGAGCCCGGGAAGCGGATGCAGCCCTGGCGCGAGGCCAGGTGTGGGGGCCTTTGCATGGTGTGCCGGTGACCATCAAGGATTCTTTCTCCACCGCTGGTATACGGACGACCAGCGGCTTTCCACCGTTGGCGAATTATATCCCCGACTCGGACGCCACCGTGGTTGCGCGACTTCGCGCGGCCGGCGCGATTGTGCTCGGGAAGACCAATCTCCCGTTGCTCGTGCATGGGTTCCAGACCGATAATCCGGTGTTTGGTCGAACGAACAACCCGTGGAACCTCGCGCGAACGCCGGGCGGTTCGACGGGTGGCGGTGCCGCTGCCGTCGCAGCCGGTTTGTCTCCACTTGAAGTGGGTAGTGACTACGGCGGTTCCGTGCGTATTCCGGCGCATTTCTGCGGCATCTACTCACTCAAGCCGACGGACAATCGTATACCACTTACCGGTCACATTCCGGAACTTCCCGGCCGTCGAGGCGTGCGACATGTGGCCACGCCGGGTCCTCTGGCTCGCTGTGTGCAGGATCTGACGCTGGCGCTGCAAGTGATGGCGGGTCCCGATCCTTGGTATCCCGATGTTCCGCCAGTGGCGCTGACGCCGGTTTCGGAACCATCTTGGAATGGTCTGCGCGTGGCTTGGATTGACGATTTTGGCGGGATCGCGACAACCCGCGAGACGCAAGCTGCGCTCGCAAAGTTGGTGGCTGCCTTGCAGGAACGAGGCTGTACTGTCGTGCGGCGTCTCCCGGACAATTTCGATTTTCCGGGGATTTGGGAGACCTATGGTGAGCTGCGCCAGTGCGAAGTCGGCGGCGCGATGCCGCCGGAGATGGAACAAGAGTGCGCGGCGAACTTCGGAGTAAGCGCCCAATCCGACGATCCCGAGGTGCGCGGGATGGCAAGGAGGTTGAATGCCAGCCTGCGCCAGTACACCGCCACACTGGCGAAACGAGATGCCTACATTGCGGGGGTGGAGCAGTTCTTTGAAGCGTGGGATGTACTGCTGTGCCCGGTCACCGTCGGTCCGGCATTCCCGCATTGCGCTCCTGGCACGCCGATAGCGGTGGACGAAGGTCATGTCCCGTATCGATTGGGAGGCACGGGTTATACCAGCCCATTCAACTTAACGGGCAACCCGGTGGTTGTGCTGCCCCTGACCCGCTCAAATGAAGGACTGCCGATTGGCCTACAGTTGGTTGGCCGACGCTGGGGAGAAATGAAACTGTTGGCCGTCGCCGAGCGTATCGCCGAGCTGACGATTCCATTTGATTGTCCCCCGGGATACTGATCCGGTTTTCGGTAATCGGTGGCGGCAGTAACAGCAATGCAGTTCCACGGTAAGAGAATTGGGAGGATGGACACAGTGCAAACATTCGCGTTCGCAATCACTGCATTTCTAATGGGGGCGATACTCTCCGTGTACTTGCCCATGAACAGTTCGGTTTCCCGACACATCGGCTCCTCCATGGCTGCGTCGGCAGTCTTCTTCGTCGTGGCCACCGTCACTTCCATTATGATCATGATGTTCGCAGGGGAGTATCACGCGCTGGCCAGAATCAAGAGCGTGCCTGTTTCTCTATACATTGCGGGCGTGATCAGTGCTTTCTTCATTGTTGGGACCACGTTCCTAATCCCCAAGGTGGGCGCAAGAACGTTTTTCATCCTGCTGGTTTCCGGGCAAATCCTGATGGCGATGGTCATCAGTCATTTCGGCGTCCTGGAATCCCCGCAGGATCCGATCACCCTGAAGAAGACGGTTGGAGCAATTCTGGTAATTGCCGGGGCGTGTCTATCGGCGCGTTAGCCCACGACAAGGTTCTATTTCTTTGCCGCAGCTTTGGTGTGGAACTTGTACGCGTCGGGATGTCCGGCAAAACAAAGCCCCATGGTCGATCCCTTCACGTCTTCGTAGGAGACGCCCTGTAACTCCAGGGCGATTTTCTCCGCGGTAAGTGGCATGGTCTTGATTCGCCGGCCAAGCGCATCTTCCACCGCGTTGGCCACCATCGCCGCCGCTGGAATCATCGTGTGTTCGGCAGTCCCGCGGGCCCCGAATGGCCCATCGGGTTGCGGCACCTCGACGATAATCGGAACAATCTCCTCCGGCACATCCATGGAGGTCGGAATCTTGTAATCCGTAAAGTTGGCGTTGACCAATTTGCCCTTCAGGTCGTAGCGGATGTCCTCGTACAACACCGTCGCCAATCCTTGAACGACACCGCCAACAATCTGACTTTTCACAAGGCGTGGATTGATCGCCTTGCCCGCGTCCACCGCCAGTACAGCTTTGAGCACGCGCGCCTTGCCGGTCTTCTTATCAATCTCCAGGGTCACAGCCGCGGCGCCCACCGTGTAGTGCACGTTGGGATGTCCCCCCTGACTCGTCTCCGGGTCGCTCAATGCCGAGGTGAACTCGGGCATGAACATGCCACTGCCGAGAATCGGCCCCCCGAGGAAGTTCCCGCGCTTCATCTGGATGCCGTTGATGACAAAATCGCGGAGGGGCAACTCGAAGTCCGCGCGTTCACGGGACTTCACCCGCTCATTTTCAAGATACAACGTGTCGCGAGACAGACCGTGTGCCCGCTCGACAACTTCAAACATCTTGGCGCGTACGTCGAGAGCCGCGGCTTTCACGGCATTCCCGCAACCCCACGTCACGTGAGAGCCGACGGTCTGCCATTCGTATGGATTGCGGTCGGTGTCGGGTAACTCCACACGAATCTTCTCGACCGGCACGGTGAGGATCTCGGCGGCAATTTGCGCCATCACGGTCAACAGACCCTGTCCAATTTCCATCCCAGAGATCGTGATGTTCAAGCTCGCGTCCTCGTTGAACTTGATGAAGGCACAGGACGCAGCGTTGGGCGGCATGGCCGGTGCCTTCCAGAAGCACGCGAACCCCTTGCCGATGACCTTGTTGGGGTTTTTGGAAACCTCCTTCTTTCCCCAGCCAATTTCCGCCGCCACTCGGTCGATCGATTCGAGGAGGCCGCTCGGATTCATCTTCGCGCCGTATGCCAGCGTGTCGCCTTCGCGGATGGCGTTCTTCTTCCGGAACTTGACCGGATCCATGCCAAGTTTGTGTGCCATCCGGGTCATGTGAGATTCCAACCCAAAATGGAATTCCGAATAGCCAAAACCACGATACGGGCCACCCGGTGGAAGGTTCGTGTAGACGCAGACAGAATCGATTTTCACATTCGGGATGCGGTACGGTCCCGTGGCGGACAGCCCAACCGCATTCACCACATTGGCGCCGTATTCGACGTAACCGCCGGCATCCCAATGCAACGTATGCTCAATCGCCGTGAGGGTGCCGTCCTTCTTCGCGCCCAGCTTGATGCGCGCGATCACGCCCTGTCGTTGATAGGTGTTGTAAAACTCCTGGGCGCGCGACCAACGAACCTTGACGGGGTGGCCTTTCACCATTATCGCCAACGCTGCGCCGATGATTTCCATTGACACGCCGGCCTTGCCGCCAAACCCGCCGCCGACGTAGGGCGTCACCACGCGGATATTCTGGTGAGACAACCCCAGCGGCGCGAGCGCCTGCGCCAGCACGTGCCGTTGCGTATATGGCGACTGGGATGCCGACCACAGCGTAAGTCGTCCAGACAAATCGTACAAACCGACAACGACATGGGGTTCGATCGCGCAATGGGCGTAGCGGGGGACCGTGTAGGTGTCTTCCAGAATGACATCGGCCTCCGCGAACCCTTTCTCGATGTCCCCCTTTCTGGTTTTACGCCAGTGGGCGATATTCGTGCCCGCCCGCGGGAAAAACCACGGACAGCGGGTGTAATTGCCAAGGTCCGGGTGTACCAACACCGCGTCATCCCGCAACGCTTTGGTGAGGTCGAGGACAGGCTCGAGTTCCTCGTAGACAACTTTCACGAGCTTGGCCGCGCGCTTGGCGGTTTTCGCGTCGCGCGCAATCACCGCGGCAACCTGTTCGCCAACGAACCGAACACGATCGGTCGGAAAACTGAACCGATCCTGCATGTACAATCCGAAGCGGTAGGGAAAATCCTTGCCGGTGACCACACGCACAACGCCGGGGACCTTCTCGGCGGCGGATGTATCAATACTCTTGATCAACGCGTGTGCGTAAGGGGTTTCGACAATTTCCGCGTGAAGCAGTCGTGCGCCGAAATCGATGTCATCCACATACGTGGCCGCCCCTGTGATCTTCTCCAACCCGTCGATGCGTTCGGGTGATTGGCCAACGAATTTGAGCTGATTCATGCGCGTCTCCCCGCTTTCTTGCCAACCGCGACAATGGCGTCAATGACCGGCTGATAACCGGTGCAACGGCACAGATTGCCCGAAATGGCCTCTTTGACTTCCTCCGTATTCGGGCTTGGATTCTTGCCAAGTAACTCCGTTGCAGAAAGGACCATGCCCGGCGCGCAATATCCGCATTGGAACGAGTTGTGTTTGAGCAGAGATTGTTGCACGGGCGTCAGGCCAGACTGAGTCAATCCTTCAAGTGTTGTGATCTCGTGTCCATCAGCTTCAATGGCGAGAATCAGGCAGGTGCGAACGGTCTTGCCATCGAGGAGGACCGTGCAGGCTCCGCAGTCGCCGCGTTCGCAACCGATCTTCGGGCTCTTGACTCCCAATGCGTCTCGCAACACATCCAGAAGGATGTCGTTTGGCTCAACGTAGAGGCTGCGGGTCTCGTCGTTGAGTTTCAAGGTGATCCGTTTCCTCATGGTCGCCTCCTATATCACGCTGGTGCCATACGCCGGGCCCGAGTCCGTCAGTCGCGCGACGGCGGCACGAAGGCCTCGCTCCAACATCACGCCCACCATGTACATTCGATATTCCTTGGTCGAGCGGATATCAGTGATCGGCGCAATTTCCTCCGGCACGAGTCGGACGGCTGCTCCAATCAAATCATCTGACAACTCACGGCCGGCCAGTAGCGCCTCAATCTTCTCCCCGCGAATCGGACGCGGGGCTACGGACCCGAAGGAGATTCGGTACTGGTTGTCGGCAAACGCGAGCACCGTCACACTGGCTTGGGCGAGGTCTTCGCCTTCGTACCGGCGCAATTTGACAAAGCAGGCGGCGTGCTTCTTCTTGGGTAGGGGCACTGCCACTCCCGTCGCAATCTCACCACGTTTCAGAACAGTCTTGCGCGGACCGAGGAACCAATCGCCCAGTGCCACTTTCCGCCGGCCCGATGGGCCGGCAACCAGCACTGCGGCATCATACACCAGGAGAATCGGACCGCTGTCGCAACATGGCACTGCTGAGCAGATGTTTCCGACCATCGTGGCCCGATTGCGAATCCCCACCGATGCGACCCAGCCGGTCATTTCCCGTATCACGGGAAACTTCTTCGCCACCACCGTGGAATCCCGCAGGTCGCTGAACGTGACCAGGGCGCCGATGGTGAGGACGCCGTTCTTGAATTCAATCTTGTCCAGGCCGGAGACGCCTTTAATGTCCACGACCGCGTCGGGCGCCACCATATTCTCGGCAATCAGGGTGATCAGGTCCGTCCCGCCGGCGAGGATGCGGGCGCGCGTTCCGTAGCGCGCCAGCGTTTTGACCGCTTCGCGCAGCGTGCCGGGCTTCACATAATCAAATTCGTGCGCGATTGCCATGGTGACCTCCTTATTTCGGCGGGAGCAGGGCCACGACGCGCCCCATCGCGGATTCCATTTCGATGCCGCGCAACGGGAAGAACCCGATCCAGCACCGCTGGTTGCTGAGTTTGTCGATCTCGCCGCCGATGTTCTCGGCGTGGACGAGTCGTTTCGGGAACAACTTAATGTGCATGACCTGGTAATACTCGTCCGGCGGAAACATCTCATCCCAACTCTTGTGGTATCTGGCTTTCAGTTTTTTCTCGGCCTCGGCAAACCGGGCGGGATGCCAGTTGCGAATGATGGTGTTCATCGGATGGTCAGCGCTCCCGCAGTCAAGGCCGATCCATTTGAGCTTCATGTCCAATGCCCATTGGTGAAACCCGGGGCCGGGGCCCGGATGTTTCACAAAATAGCGCAGCTCATCGGATTGTCTCTGGTCCCACGCATAGCGGTGGTAGCCGGTGTTGATGATCAGAATGTCACCCTTCTTGACGTCGACGTTCTTGGTGATTGTTTCCGGCGAATAGAGATCGTAGTCACCCACGTCCCTGGAAATATCCGCGACCACACCGGGCCCAATCCACTCTTCGATTGGCACCTGACCGATCGAGCGTCCGCTGGCGTGAAAATGAATCTCGCCGTCCATGTGCGTGCCAACATGATTGCTGGTCGTGATGATCTGGCCGTTGGCGCCCTGTCCCATGTGCGCCCCGGCGATGCGCTTGAAATATTGGATCCCCAGGGGCATGTAGCTCGGCCACGG
>JBEKUF010000128.1:0-9820 GCA_049515295.1 Verrucomicrobiia bacterium
GCAACCCGCACCATGGCATCCCGACCGAGTTTTTCCATGGCAAAGGCGGCGGCGACCGCTGCCGTGCCAAACGCCGGAAACAAAAACCGCCATGGCCGAAACGTGCAGCAGAACCATCCCACGTACGCACCTACGAATAACCGCCCGAGGCGCTTCGCCGACGGTTCCGTTCGTGGGACCAATAGGAACAGCGGTGTCGTGAGCAGTAATAGCGGCACCGCGCCGGGTTCGACGAACGAATACTTCCACACCAGCGTAAAGAATTCCCCAAAAGTCGCCAACCCAAAGGTCGGCGCATGCCTTTCCGAGAACACCCGTGCTTGCGCTGAACTCCAATGCGGGTTCGGGAGCCACTGATCCAATAATGGGTACACAGGGTTGCCGGCCAGCAACCAGTTCTTCATCAACCACGGTCCCACCATGACGACCGCCACCAGACAGAACCCAGCCAGTAGTGAGAATTTCCGACGATACGCCAGTACTCCCGCCGCAGGAAGCAATACGACCGCAATCGCTGGCCATTTTGTGGCCACCGCCCCACCAACGCCAAGGGCCGATAGCCAGAGTAGATCCCTGTTCTCCTCGTCCTCCATCCACAACACGAGCGCGCCAAACGCGAGCGTCGCGAAAAATGCCGTCGCCAGATCAACCCGCGCGGTTTGACCGAGGTCTTGAACGAATGGCGTGCAATAGAATAGCGCCGCTGCCGTCAGCCCCGCCGCCTTCGACCACAGCCTCTCGGCCACGCCGTATACCGCCGCCGCAGTCAGCAGGCCGAATAACCAATGCAACAATTTCGCCGCGATGTCCGACGTCGCGGTCTTCGCCAACAGATACAGCATTTCGGCCAACTGCGGCATGTTGCTGTAGAAATTGTGCGGTAGAAACACGATGTGGCCCGCGCGTTGGTAGTCCGCCAGCGCGCCAAGGTGATATTCCAGTTCGTCGTACTCGAACGGCGGCGCCAGCGCACCCGCGAGATTCAGCGCCGCCGCAAGAAGGATGCACGCGAGCATCAGTTTTGCCCAACCATCGGTCTGTTCGATGGATATATGGAAATCGCCGACAAACTTACGAGGTGACGGCAACGCCCAGCACACCAATGTGAGGAACGTGTAGGGCACCGCCGCGACGGAAGCGGCCCCCGCGATCAGTACCAATACCGCCAGAAGCCACAAACCAACCCCCAACGCGAGCAGCATGCCGAGCATGTCGCGTCGTGCGATGAGCCTGTCCGCCACTGTTGCGCCGAGGCCCAATGCCGCGGCGATGATGGCGACAACGCATCCGAAATCATACATCCGCGCCGTCCAGAATTCGCAAAAGTGCGGACCGACGTGAAGCACGGGTATCGACGCGTTGATAGTCGCTGCAAGCTGGAACGGTAACACCCAGGCGTCAAAACGGATGAGATACACGAGCGCCAGCCCAGCAACCCAAAGAATGGCGAGAAGTCGCGTCAATTCCGGGCGAAGCCAGGTGGATGCCCCACGATCCGAAGCGTTCTGCATTGCCCGCCATTGTAGCCGCCCCCGCCCCATGCGCAAGCCGACTGGTTACAGCCAGCGCCTGCCCAAAGGGCTGCCACTACCCCATCACGGTCCCCGGTTTGACCGGGTGCCCTCGCAGGAAGGCGTCGATGGGCATACGTTTGCTGTTGGCCGGTTGGAGTTCGAGGATGCGGAGACCGCTGTGGCCGGTGGCGACAACGAAATCAGCCAGTATCTCGCCGGGGTTACCGGCGACGTTTTCGACGACCTCGGCCCTCCAGATTTTCAAGAGCAAGCCGCTCAACTGCGCGTAGGCGCTCGGCCATGGATTGAAGGCGCGGATTTGGCGCTCGATTTCGACGGCAGAACGCGCCCAGTCGATGCGTCCGTCTTCCTTGACAATCTTCTTCGCGTACGTGGCGCGGGTCTCGTCCTGCTTCGCGCGGGGGGCCTTGCCTTCAGCAATCAGCCCCACCGTCTCCACCAGCAATTCGGCCCCGAGCTTCGCCAGGCGGTCATGCAGCGTGGCGCTAGTGTCGTCGTCGCGAATAAGTTGCGCGCGCTGGAGAATGATGTCGCCGGTGTCCATGTGCTCGTCCATGTACATCGTGGTGACGCCCGTCTCGCGGTCGCCGCGGAGAATGGCATACTGGATTGGCGCGGCCCCGCGCCAGCGCGGCAGCAGCGACGTGTGGACATTCACGCACCCGAGACGCGGGATTTCCAGAACCGATTTCGGAAGAATCTGGCCGTACGCGACGACGATGACCAGATCCGGCCGCGCGGCCCGCAACGAATCAATGGCCGCCGGCTCACGGATTCTCGGCGGTTGCTGAACCGGAATTCCAAGCCGCTCCCCGACAACTTTTACGGGCGGCGGCGCAGGCTTGAGGTCGCGTCCCTTTGGGCGGTCGGGCTGAGTGACGACGGCAACAATCTCGTAGCCGGGCGTTTTCGCCACGGCTTCGAGGCACGGGACGGCCAGTTCGGCGGTTCCCAAGAATGCGATACGCATGTCGGGTCAGCCCTAACAGAGGCGCGAATGAAATTCAAGCTTCCCGCCCTCCCCACAAAAGAGATGAGCGAGAGGGAAAACACCTCTCCCTCTCGCTCATGAACAGCTTCAGCTCTATGGGGCTTCGTCGAACTGATCCAACTGATGGCGGAATGTCATATGGCCCAACGGAACAAGCCAAGCGTTCGTCGAACCACTGCTGCTGATGACGTTCAGCATGCCGACGAAATGCGCCTGTCCCGCGCGGTGTGTATCCTTAATCTTGGCGTCTTGCTCCAAGTCGGTCACGTCCTTGTCGTCGAAGGATGAATCGTTCGGGTCACGGTCCAAGGAGATCAACACGGCTGTGGGGCATCCATTGGTGTCCAAGTGCAACCTGCCAGCCACCGTCAGAAACCCGCCGGGCGCCAGATTATTCGCCGCGACCACGTTGAAATGCGCGACAAACCGTTCCTCGTTTGTGGCGCCGGCCGTGAGATGATGAACCGCCTGGTGTTTCACGGTGGTGAAGCTGTCGCTCGTCGCGATTGTCGTAATGTTGGAGTCGGACTTGTCAAATACAACCAAGTCCGCCTGACTGGAACTGCAATCGATTTCCATCGCAAACACCTGATTGCTGGTCGGTGTCGTCGTACCCAACGCGAGGCCCACCAAGTCGGCACCATCTTTCAAATGGTAGTCGAACTGGAGAGGATCAGTCCCCTGCTCCACGATCAGCATCGCGGCAACTGTCCGAAACACGCGCACGGGGTTGCTGAATGGGGCCGCCAACGCCGTGACAATCGCAACCGCGCCGATTGCCGCACTTACTGTCACCCATTTTCTCGCATTCATCATAATCTTCTTACACTCCCTGCTTGGCTGGTTTGTTTTGGCGGGGTCCGTGCCAAGCCATGTTCACCCGTGCCTGTGCATTGGGTTTGCGGCCCGCCGAGCAACTAGAGACACAGGCATTCCTAGCACTGTTTGTGCCTAAACACCCCGTGACTGCTTCTCGGTAACTGCTCACGTTGCCTGTTCTATGCAACACCACGAGTTGAAGGCGGTTTCGTGGTCATGTCGACATAATTAGGTCAGTCTACGCGCCAAAATTGAACGCTATTTCGTGCTCGCAACTTCTTGGGGTTCAATCACATGCAATTCTTGCGTACGCCCCAGTATCGCACTCAGAATATCGTGAGCAACCTCGATGGGCGACTGGAGCGCGTCCACATCGACGCGCAACCGCTTGGGGTAATACTCCAACACCGGGCGGGATTCATGATCGTAGACTTCCAGGCGATGCTCGATGGTCTTCTCATTCGCATCGTCGAGACGATTCTCTTTGAGGGCGCGAGACTTCAGACGCCGAACCATCTCATCCCGATTGTGGATCGCGCGCAAGCAAATCAATTTCACCACTTCGATGTATGGATCGAGCATCCTCGCCTGGTGGATGTTGCGCGGTATGCCATCCAACACCAACACCGTGGTGTCCGCCCGGAACGCCCCGGTGTGTATCAGTTTATCGATGTGGTCCCGCCACAGCCGCACCGTGAAGTCGTCGGGAACGAGTTCCCCCTTGCTCGAGTACCGCAGGAACACCTTGCCAAGTTCGCTGTTCAGGTCGATCGAGCGAAACACATCCCCGCACGCGAGGTGGCGAAAGCCGGGCAACGTCCCCAGCATCTTGCCTTGTGTGCCCTTGCCGCTGCCCGGCGCCCCAAACAGCAGGATCGTCTTGATCTTGTCCATCGACAACTTCTCCTTCTAGTTCAATAGTTGATACCAATTATTGCGTCGATGCGGCTCGTACCCGAGCTCGCCAATCAGACGCCGCATCGTTTCCTCGTTGATCCGGAACGTCGCCCCGGCCTGCGACACGACATTTTCTTCCATCAGCACGCTGCCAAAATCATTTGCGCCAAACTTGAGCGCGACCTGCCCAATTTGCGGCCCCTGCGTCACCCAACTGGACTGCACATTGTCGAAATTATCCAGAAAAATTCGGGCCAGAGCCTGCATCCGCAGATACTCATGCGATCCCACCGACGGCACCTTCAGGCGCGTGTTCTGGTTCTGGAACGTCCAGCAAATGAACGCGGTAAACCCATGCGTACGATCCTGCAGGTCCCGCAGACGCAGGAGGTGCTCGACGCGGTCTTCAATCGTTTCGACGTGCCCAAACATCATCGTCGCCGATGAATTCAGCCCCATCCCGTGAGCGATTTCCATCACCCGCAACCATTCGTCGCTCATGCATTTGAGCGGGGAAATGCGCCGACGCACGCGGTCCACCAAGATCTCCCCCCCGCCGCCCGGAATCGAGCCGAGTCCCGCTTCCTTGAAACGGCGAATCACTTCTTCCAGCGGCATCTGGAACACCTCGGCAAAATGGTTGAACTCCGGCGGTGAAAAACCGTGGATATTGACCTGTGGAAAGTTCCGGCGGATGTACCGCAGCAGGTTCAAGTAATAGTCGATGCCGAGTTTGGGATGGTGACCGCCTTGCATCAGGATTTGCACGCCGCCGATGGCCACGAGTTCCTGAATCTTTGCCCCCACCTGCTCGGGTGTGAGCACGTACGAATCGTCATCCCGCTCCTCGCGCATGAACGCGCAAAACGTGCAATACACGTCGCAGACGTTCGTGTAGTTGATATTGCGGTCGATGATGTACGTAACGATTCGCTGGGGATGCTTCCGCTCGCGCACGACGTCCGCCAGCGCGCCGAGTTCCGGCAATGACAGCGTGTGGTACAACTGCACTGCTTCCTCAGCGCTGATCCGCGCGTTATCGAGCACCTTGCCCTGAATCCTATCAAGATCCGGTGGCGCAAGCGTCCCTGCTGGCGCATCAATTGACGTACCGAATATCATGGCTGCCGCTCACCAACCCCATTTGTTTCAAGTATTGTTGAAACCGCCGAATCCCCTGCTTCTCCGCATCACCCAAATCGTACCACACACATTTCGAGTAATAGTCGCGTAGAAATTCCGGACTGGCCTCGGTGGCATCCTGCACAATCTGCTCGATATGCGCCAGCCCGTTGGCTTTGGCGCTACGCAGCAATGCTGCCAGTTCCTGCTTCTCCGCGTCGCGCTGGAACGCCCAGGCGGCAAACACAAACGGCAGGCCCGTCAACTCCACCCACGCCGCGCCCAGGTCCCAAAACCATTGTTTCCCGTTCCGTGCCGCGTACCAAATTGCTTCATCGCCGATCAGCAACATCGCCTCGTGCTCGCTCAATTTCGCCCCGGGCGGTCGCGGGTAGAACTCCGGTTCGATGTGATATCCGAACTTCAACAACACACGCAACAGCCACACGGATGTTCGCGATGCGGGCGTCACCGCGACGCGCCGGATTTTCTCTATGGGCACACGATGAGTCAGAAATACACTGCGTACGGCCCCGCGCGCGGCAATGGCGATTCCATCGAGCACGTCGTACTGGTCGTGCAACAGCACCTCGGCGATGGGCGCAATCCCCACATCGAACTGCTTCCGATACATCAGGTCCGCCAGCCGTGACGGCTCACTGTAACCAACCTGATCTTCAATGCCATACACCAGCGGCCGCACATTGAGATACGAAATGCCCCCGATCCGTGGTGTTATGGTCATGCCGTTCCTCCTTCGTTGCTGGCTCCCGCATAGGCCGACGCCGTGGGTAGGGTGCGACCGCCAAGGGCACTGTCTGCCCGATCATCCTTCACTTCTTCACCCTCATCCTTGTGGACAACCGGTCGATACAAGCTGTCCCGTTGGACCGGGTCACGCCCCGCTTCGCAAATCGCATTCACCAACTCTTGCCGCGCCACTTCTTGCGGCGTCCTGGCGCCGGCCATGTGGTAAATCTTCTCCTCGATCACCGTACCGTCGATGTCATCCACACCGTAGCTCAATGACACTTGGGCCAGTTTCATGCCCATGAGAATCCAGTACGCCTTGATGTGGTCAATGTTGTCCAGATAAATGCGGGCGATGGCGAGCGTCTTGAGCATGTCGTAGCCGCTCGGCCCCGGCAGGTCCGGCAGTTTGGTGTTCTCGGGGTGAAACGCCAGCGTTACGAACGCCGTGAATCCGCCGGTCTCGTCCTGCAGCTTGCGCAACCGCCGCAAATGGTCCACGCGATGATGATCTTTCTCCACGTGGCCAATGAGCATCGTACAGGTCGAGCGCCCGCCCATCTTGTGCCACGTGCGATGGACGTCGGCCCATTCCTCGGCGGACTCCTTGGCGTGACAGATGACATTGCGAACTTCGGGATCAAAGATCTCTGCCCCGCCGCCCGTCAACGACCCGAGCCCGGCCTCCCGCAACGCCGCCAGCGTCTCAGGCACACTTCGCTTGCCCACCCACGACAGATGCAGGATCTCGATCGCTGTGAATGCCTTCAAATGCAGTTTGGGGTCGAGCGCCTTCAGCGACCGCAGCATTTCGATGTAGTAGTCCCATTTGAACGACGGATGCAACCCGCCAACGATGTGAATCTCGGTGATGCCGAGCTTGAGAGCCTCTCGCGCCCTTTCGATCATCTGCGGCAGGTTGTATTCATACGCGCCGGCGTCCCGCCGCCGCCGATAGAACGCGCAAAAATCGCAATCAAGAATGCAGATGTTGGAGTAATTGATATGGCGATTGAGGATGTAGTATGCCACGTTGCCGTTCTTGCGCTCGCGCACCATGTTCGCCATCGCGCCAATCGCGGCCAGATCATGCGAACGGTACAATCGCAGGCAATCGTCCTCGGTGATGCGCTGGGTCGCCTCCACCTTCTCGTAGATGTCCCGCAACTCTGACCGTTCGACCAATTTGTTCATCGTGAAACCACATCGGCTACCACGGCCAGAAGAAACACGGCGCTGATGACCGCGTTCATGCGAAAAAATGCCATGTTCAGACTGACCGGTTCCTGTTTTCTAGCCAGTACGTGTTGCACCACAACGCAAACAAGGATGATCGCCAAGCCCAAATAGTATGGCACGTGAAGATGTGAAATCAACCCGAAAGCCAGCAACAACGCCACCATGAATCCATGCGCCACCCGCGCCATTCGCAAGCTCCCCGCGATCCCCAGCCGCACCGGCAGCGAGCGCAACCCCTGTGACCTATCAAACTCATAATCTTGCGTCGCGTAGATGATGTCGAATCCCACCAGCCAGAACACGACTGCCGCCGCCAGAACACACGGTGGCCAGTCGAACTGACCGCGCACCGCCAGCCACGCGCCCAGCGGCGCGATTCCCAATGCCAACCCAAGAAAGAAATGTGAGAAGTCCGTAAATCGCTTTGTGAAGGAATACACACAGACCACCAGTAGCGCCACCGGTGATAGATAGAAACAGATCGCGTTGATAAACCAGCTAACGCCCGCCAATCCCGCCGCGCTTAGGCACACCAGCACCCACGCACTTGCCAGCTTGATTCGCCCCTCCGGCAAATGTCGCCGCGCCGTCCGTGGGTTCAACGCGTCCAACTCGCGATCCACGATGCGATTGAAGCCCATCGCCGCTGTGCGGGCGCAGACCATCGCGGCCAGAATCAAGAGAAACGTCCGCGCTCCGGGCCATCCGCGGTCAGCCCGCGCCGCCACCGCCATGCTCGCCAGCGCGAACGGCAGCGCAAACGCCGTGTGCGAAAACCGCACGAACTCGAAGTACTTGCGGAAACTCACGAAGCGCACTCTAACAGTGCTCGCCGTCAGGATTCAATCATCTGAAGATCAGCGCGAGATTTACCGCTCCACAGTGAAGGTGATATCCGTGCCCGGACCGTAGCTACACCCATTGCTGTTTGTCTCGGCGCCGCCGTTGTCCTCGCGGTCTTCGCCCACACTGTAAACAACGTAGCCTTTGGCGAGCTTCTTATACCGAAGCGGCATTCCATCAAACGGATCGACGGGAACCGCTGGAAGAAAAGTCGGGATCAGATCGCTCAGTTCATCTGGAAGTTTCCCATTTGCGGCCCGGTACCGTTCCACAGCTATCGCTGTCTGCGCGTCGCGGACCTTCGCGGCGCACCCCCCGGCTTTGTTCACTGAGGTACTAAGCGAACCAAGCAACAAGCGGGATAGAACACGCCATCTGGGTAGGTGTTCGACTTCCTCATTTACAGCGTGGGAGGCGTCGATGCTCTCTGGCAACGGAAGCTGCGTCGCTTTCACAAGCTGTTCCATGATATCGAGATAACGTTTCTCATCGAGTTCCACCAGCCCCGTCGCCTTGCACAGCGGCCACAACGGACGAATCCAAGACGGCTCAGGCTCCCACGGGTTGAATATCTCTTCGAGAGGAATCCTTCCTGTACGTAATCCCTGAATGCCATCAAGACCCAAGCAACGTTCCCCAACAAACGCCCGCGTCAACGCCTGGTCGTTTTCCAATTCCTCGATCGCCTCGGCCAACTCGCCGAGTTGCTCATCCGTCAAGGGCATTCTGTTCAGTACTCGCTGAAGACAATCCAGACCAATGCCCTGACAGGCGACCTGAACGAGGTAGGCGATTAGCATCTGTTCCTGCTTCAACGACCGCGAGACGCCCAGCGAGGTAATCACCGAGTCAACAGCCTGTTGTGGTTGTTGCCGCTCCAAATTGAGGATTGCTTCGAGGTAGAGCAACCGTTCAGCTTGACGAAGCGAGTTAAGAGGGCCCAATCTAGTCGCAAGTCCTTTGGTCAAATCGATGGGGTAGCGGCACGATTTCATCGAGGCGGCCTGATGCAGGAGCCGCAGTGCTTCGGCATTGTCGGAAAGATATTCGGCGACAAGCTGCTGCATCTCTGCGGGGAGCGGCTCAGTCCTCGGCGGAAGTTTGGCCAGCCCGACGATAGGCAACAGATCGCGTTTCGTCTCGGGGGCCGAATAAAACTTGCTCTTATTTGTGGAATCGGCGGGTATGGATGATTCCGCCAGCTTGTTAGTCCACGTTTCAAAGCGCGCGAAGGCTTCGGTGTAAACGTCGGCGGCATTTTGGCCCGCGGGTGGTTGCACATACCACTTGTCGAGTTCGATGCATGTCGCAGGAAAGCCCGTTCGATGGATCGAATTGATCCGTTCCTGGATGGCGAGCGACAGGGCGAGATGGTAAATAAAGTACAGAGCAACAAGCCCCAAAAGCGCAGATACAGCTTTCTTAAGGCGGTGCATCTTCCGATTCGGCGGAACTTGTGCTGGTTGTCCGTTCATGGCATAAGCCCAGTCCAGACTCAGGCTCTTTTACTGGCCGTAAGATGCAAAGTCCATCGGAAATGTGCTCTAGATGTTTTCCCACCGATTACAATCGACTGGTTTCTTATCGCGCACATGCTTCCCCCTCAACATTGTCACAGCGCGTT
>JBEKUF010000129.1:0-9680 GCA_049515295.1 Verrucomicrobiia bacterium
TGACCACCGCAAGAGAGGCCGAGTTCCAGAGCCACATCCAAGGCAGCACGATCCACCCCTGTTTGACCGCCACTGACAATCTTCATTTGCTGTTTCCACGCCAACGGTTTCTTGTCCGTCGGAAGACGAAACGACGCTGCGTCGGTTTCGCGTTGACCGCGAACATTGTTAATTGCCCCACTTCGAGGATCGAGGGTATTCCTGCGAAATCAGTTCGTCTATCAGGTTTTGCGGGCAACTCCGCCTGTTCGCAAGTCAGGCCAATGGACCGAATTCAGCGTGATCACCGAAGGCATTGACACGGATGCCGATATTTGGCTAGGATGCGGGCAGACTTTCCGGAGAATCTCTGGACGGAGGAAGCCGCGCTATGAATAAACTCGGTAAAATTGCCCCGATTATTGTCATCATCGTCAGTCTCGGGTCGTTGTATCTGGCGTTTACGCTGAATGGCATGAAGAAGGCTCACCTGGCCAGGATCGCGGAGTTGAACGATTCGCTGACCCGGACGACCGCTGATCTCAACAAGACCAAGGGGACACTGAAGCAGGCCCAGACGGACCTGACGAAGACGAAGGGGGATTTGGCCCAGACGAATGCGGTCCTCGTGGCGACCAAGGCGGCGCTCGACCAGAAGACGCAGGAAGCCACCGCGCTGCAAACGCAATTGACGGACACAACGAATCAATTGGCGCAGGTCAAAACGGATTTGGCGAAGGAACAGTCCACGGTCAAGAACGTCCAGGACGCGTTGAGGGAAGTGGGCATTACCAACATCAGCAATATTGCGGAGCTACGCGACCGGATCGTGTCCATGGGAGAAGAGAACAAGGTCCTCGGCCAGCAGCTCGTGGTGATACACACGGAGAACGAGCAACTGAAGGCGCGGGTGGAGGAATTGAGTACGACGCCCGTCGGATTGCGCGGTCATGTGTCGGTCGTGCAGGGCAAATGGGGATTTGTGGTGATGGACATCGGCTTTGCCCAACGCGTCCAGCCGAACTCGGAGTTTCTGGTGTACCGCGGTTCCAAGTTCGTTGGCAAGGTGCAAGTGACCTCCGTCGCCGCCAAGGATTGTATCGCCCAGATTCTGCCGGATTACATGAAGCATCCTCCCCAGCCGGGCGATCTTGTGGTACATTAAATCCGGCGGACAGCCAGATTGATGAAGGTGTTTCGGACCATTCTGCTTACGGCCTTGACGGCGACGAGCCTCGCGCTGGTTGGCGGGTGCGCCACGACCAACGACAACAACGTCAGCTCGATCCCGTGGAATCGTCCCCAGTCATGGGAGGGCACGGGTGCGCTGGGCGCGTTCGCGCCCGGCACGGGCCATTGAGACGCTGACACGCGCGACCGGCGGCTACACCAGCAATTCGGCGATCTGCACCGCGTTCAGCGCGGCGCCCTTCAACAATTGGTCGCCACTCACGAACAGATCGATTCCGCGCCCGTCATCCCGCGACACGTCCTGTCGAATGCGGCCGACCAGACAATCGTACATTCCCGACGCGTCGATCGGCATCGGGTATTTCTTGTTGGCCGGGTCGTCCACGACCTGCACACCGGGGGCCTTGGACAGGATCGCGCGCGCCTCGGCAGCGGTGATTGGACGTTCAAACTCGATGTTCACCGCTTCGCTATGGGCGCGGTACACGGGCACGCGGACGCAGGTGGCGCTGATCTTCAGCGTCGGATGATGCATGATCTTGCGTGATTCGTTGACGAATTTCATCTCTTCCTTGGTATAGCCGTTGTCGAGGAAGACATCGACGTGCGGGAAGAGGTTGAAGGCGATGCGCTGCGGCAGCGCGGCCGCTTTCACGTCACTTTTGCCGTGCAGCAATGAATGGGTTTGTTCTTCGAGTTCCGCCATCGCTTTCGCGCCGGCACCGCTGGCGGCCTGATAGGTGGAGACGATGATGCGTTTCACGGGATTGGCCTTGTGCAGCGGATACACGGCGACCAGCATGATCGCGGTCGAACAGTTCGGGTTGGCGATGATCCCCTTGTGTTTCTTCGCGTCCTCGGGATTCACCTCGGGAACGACCAGCGGCACATCGGGCTCCATGCGGAACGCCGATGAGTTGTCGATCACCACCGCCCCCTGTTTGGCCGCGCCAGGAGCGAATTCCTTCGACCGCGACGCGCCGGCGCTGAACAGCGCGAAATCGATGCCGTGGAACACGTCGCCCTTGAGCAACTCGACGCCCACGTCCGCGCCCTTGAACTTGAGCTTCTTGCCGACGCTGCGCTCGGAGGCGAACAGGCGCAGGTTTTTCACGGGAAACCCGCGTTTTTCCAAAGTCTGAATCATCTCGACGCCGACCGCGCCGGTCGCGCCGACCACCGCTACGTTGTATGCTTGTGCCATGAAAACGCTCCTGTATAAGAACCGCCAAGTATACCCGCTAAACCGTGGAGCGCAAGCCTGCCCGGAGCCCAAGGCCCCGCAGGAAACCGGCCCCAAACAGCTTCTCCGAGCCACCCAAACACCAAAACGAACCCCGAACGAACCCATTTCCGGCAAAACGAAGCCAAGTGACATTCTGGCTCATCCGGTAACGCAACCCACTGCGGCCCAATCGCTACCACAAGCGCACCCTCCCCGGAAAATTGGCTTCGTTTGTCAAAAAACACATTTTACGGAGCAAGGACCCTTGTAGCCGCGAATCTTTACCCCGATTCCGTATCGGGGCCATTCGCGGGCTCGTTTCCGTTCTGCGCCGGTCTGTCTGTCCACCCCCTCGCCCCTTGAGGGGGAGAGGGCTTGCCCGCCTCAGGCGGATCAGGGTGAAGCGACTCGACACCCCTGAAACTTGGACGGCTAGCCGTAACCGTGAACCATGAACCGCGAACCCCCATCCCCATGTCAAAGCCAAGCCGCTGGGAGCGGCGCGACGCAACGCCGCCCGTCCCGATTCTGAGTCGGGGCAGGCGGCCCAGAGGGCGAGCCGAGCGGGCGCGAGCGAGTGCAAAACATCGTTTATAACCTTCAGCAAACAGCCATCTGTCTATATATACACTATCGTATACGAGCGTCACCACCCTGTCAACAGAATAATTGATACCGCTTCCCGCACGAACATCCCGGCCCACGCCCGGTAGGGCGCGTTTTCCGAACGCGCCGCCTGCGTCTAGCTTGTGGCCCCATCTTGTCCCCAGCCGAGACCGCCCCTGGAGGTTCCGCCTCCTTGATCCGAGGTCTTGCTTCCCTCGGAGTTGCCGCAGCCCCTGCAGGCTCATCATCTTCAACTTCACCACAGGGGGGCCACGATGTGCCTGTAATTTCCTGGAGCGGTTTAAGTAATTCCGTGGCCGCAAAAAGCGCGAGAAACCGATATATTTATGGCTTTCGATGGCTGCGATAGCGGTGAAAATGCTCTAGAGCTGCCGCAGTATAAGCCTCGACAGTCCCCCACATGATGTATCATCATAGGATATATCTTCCGAGTATATGAAGAATCCAGACGGGCAACTGTTGCACGGCAATGCGGAAACGCTCGTGCTGTCGTTGATCGCCGAGAACGAGTCCTACGGCTATCAGATCCGCAAACAGCTTGCCGTGCGTTCCCATCGCTACTTCCAGTTCGGTTTCGGTAGACTGTACCCGATCTTACACGGCCTGGAGCAACGCCGCCTGGTCACCGCCCGATGGGTGAAGGCCGGTAGAATACGCCAGCGCAAGAATTACAGAATCACCCCAGCCGGCCGCGACGCACTCCAGCAGCGGAAAAACAGATGGCGCCAGTTCGCCAGGGCCATGGCACTCGTGCTCAACCGCCAACCCCGAACCGCAAACCGCTAAAGAAATTGGCCGCCCCGGCGCGAGCTTTGGGCCGGAAAGGGGAAGGCGACGGTGATCTCTAGGAATTTCGAGGCGATGCCTTGACCCTCCATCCCGTGCAGCCACGACAACTCCGCAAGAATCAGGTGCGCGGACACGCGGCCGCCGTCGTACTGGAGCGGCGGTCAGAACCTGCGCCGCGCCCGACTCCAAATAAAGACGCCCAGCCGCACCGAATCCGGAATCGAGCGGGCCACGTTAGCCGACAGACCCCACATGGCGGACGGGTCGGTTTTCTCGCCCCAAGCATGGATCGTTGGCGGCTGACAGGACAGCTGCAGGATCGGCGGAAGCCATGCATAATTCGTAAGTTGTTTACGCCTTGTTTCTTACGACGCATCCGGCGGGACAAGCCTTCAGGACATAGGACTTGCATGTGTTCACGAAATATGCCATGTTCACGTGTACGTGAACTTAATAATACTATGAACACAGCTGACCTGGCAAAGGGTGAGTTGGAGCGGGCGCTCGAGAAAAGACTTCGAGATCTGCTCGAAGGCGTGCCGTTGGTTCGGAACTTGAGAATTCAGCGGAATCCGGGATTATCCGAGCGAGCGTTTGATATTCAGGCCACTTGGGCCCTACCTTCTGGCGGGCGAGCGGAGTTGTCGGTCGAATGTCGTGCTGAGCCGCGACCGTCCCAATTCCCACAATTCGTAGCCAGATTCCCATACGCTGCGTGCGAGCAGAGATTTGGCCAAGATAAAAAGAGAATATTCATCCGCGTACCCGTATTTGGCGCACCATTCATTTCCCGACGGATGGCCGACGTCTGCGAGAAGCACAACTGGAGTTGGTATGACCTGGCCGGCAATTGCCGATTAGTGGTGCCCGGTGCGATATACATTGAACGAACCGGTTTCGAGCCGGTACACACGAGCCCACACCCGAGTGCCAACCTGAGCAGCCCGGAGGCGGCCCGCATCATTCGTGCACTGCTGTCAACTGAGAATGCCCGACGCGTCTGGAGGCAACGAGATTTGGTATTTCATTTCTACTCTGAGTTACCGAATCGAATGACGGAACCAAGCCTGGGATTAGTCAACAAAGTCATTCAACACCTGCGCGATGAATCTTTCATAGAAAATCCCCCAGCCGGTGGCTTCCGTCTTCGGGATCCGCTGGGACTACTCGCGGCATGGCGTGCAGCGTATCGCTTCGACCGCAATCACCGTCGCAGTTACTTCACGTTGCTGCACGGACCGGAGTTACAAGGGCGTCTGTTTAGCCTCCAGCTTAATCTTCAAAACGTAGTACCCGGAGGACGCGCAGCCTATGCGGCGTTTTCAGCCGCGGAGTTCCAAGCTCCACATGTCCGCCAACCGAATACATGGCTTTACGTGAATGTCGAAGCCGAAGAGGAATTTAGAAAGGTCACGGAATCCAAGCCGGTAGATTCGGGTGAAAACATCGTCGTCCTAATCCCCGATGACGACGGTGTCTTTTACCCGGAGTTTTTAACTCCGCCAGACACAGACCCAGACTCCGAGTTCTCCATTCAGCGCTTGGCGTGCACGAATCCGGTTCAAACCTATATCGATCTGTGTAATTGCGGAGAGCGTGGCGAAGAAGGCGCAAATGCACTTTTGGAACAGAGGCTGAAGCCCGAGTGGAAGAGACAGGGACTGCTGTGAATCAGGAGCCACGCCTTAAACAGGATTACAGCGAACGGCAGATTGAAGCTGCACATCGCGTACTGGTCGATGTCGGGCAGGTGCTCGCGGCATTCAGGGACTGCCTTGTGGTTGTCGGAGGATGGGTGCCAGACTTGCTTATAAATGACGCGGAAGAAAGTCATATTGGAAGTATTGATGTGGATTTGGCGCTCCAAGCTGAGAAACTGACCGGGGGGCGCTACGCTGAAATGCTCAAGCTATTGCTCGACACGCGGCGATACAAACAGGGCGAAAAGCGCTTCCAACTCGTTTCGACGGTTGATCTTGGGGACGGCGGTACAAGTGTGCAAGTGTATATTGATTTCCTTGCTGCCGTAGACCTGAGGCTGAAGAAGAACAAGCCGAAGCTGCTTCCGGGTTTTCGAGTTTTGCAAGCGGATGGTTGTGTTGCCGCCTTTAATGCACCCGAAGAGGTGACTATCGAGGGACGAATGGCACGTGGCGCGAAAAACACAGTTCGCCTTAGGGTGGCTTCGTTGTCCGACTTTCTCTTGATGAAGGCTCTCGCGTTGGAGGGGCGCGACAAACCGAAAGATGCATATGATCTGTGCTATTGTTTGGATCATTGCCCGGGGGGCATAACCGATCTTGCATCTTCTTGGAAAGAGCGTCCTACGGACAAAAATATCGTTCGCGCAATCCAGATATTGCGTGACAAGTTCTCCTCGCCCGATACATACGGACCGACACAGCTGGTTGAATTCCACAATGCGGTCGATGCCGACGAGCGTGCAAGGCAGGCCCGACGAGCTTTTGAATTGGTCGACAGATTTCTAAGATTGCTTTGAGCAACGAACGTGCGGAGCATTCTGTCCGTGCAAACAATATGATGGGAGGCGACTCCGTAGTATGTAGTTTTCCGTCTTATTTGCGTGCCTTGTAGAATTCTGATCAGGAAACACACCGCGCCAACGTTCTCTGTCCTGAGTAGCCAAGAAAACTCCGCAAGAAACGGGTCGCGGACACGCCGCCGACGGGCTAGTTTACCCTCGTCATGCAAGTCACGTTGTCAGAGCCCGAGACCGAACGCGAAGCCGAGCCGCTGTCGCAGGCGGCGATGGACTACGCGAGGATCGAACGGGCCATACGGTTTCTGAACACGAATTACCTGCGTCGGCCAACGCTGGACGAAATCGCGGCGCAGGTTCACCTCAGCCCGTTCCATTTCGAGCGGTTGTTCCAGCGATGGGCTGGCACCAGCCCGAAGCGATTTCTTCAATTCCTGACGAAAGAACACGCCAAGACCCTGCTGCGAGATTCCAAAGGCCTGCTCGATGTGGCCTACGGCTCGGGACTTTCCGGACCCGGGCGATTGCACGACTTGTTCGTTTCCTGCGAGGCAGTGACACCCGGCGAGTACAAACTTCGCGGGGAAGGACTGGCGATTGAGTATGGATTTCATCCCACGCCATTTGGTGAATGCCTATTGGCGACGACCGAACGCGGCATTTGCGCCCTGCGGTTCCTGTCCACGTCATCAAAGTCGGCGGCGCTTCGAGAGTTACGGGACGAATGGCCCGCTGCCGAGTTCGTAAAGAATGGCAGCGAAACCGGCGAGATTTGCCGACTAATCTTTAGCCGCGCCATTGGCCAGGGTGGCTCAATTGGCAACGGCGGCTCGCCGTTTCATCTGCACCTGCGCGGGACCAATTTCCAGTTGAAAGTGTGGCAGGCACTGTTGATGATTCCCCCAAGCAGGCTGACGAATTACGGCGATCTCGCGGCGAAGATTGGAACACCTGCAGCAAGTCGTGCCGTCGGTTCTGCTGTGGGCCGCAACCCTGTCGCCTACCTGATCCCCTGCCATCGCGTCATCCGCAGCCTCGGTGTCATTGGCGACTACCGTTGGGGCCACGAACGCAAGCAGGCGATGATCGCCCGGGAGAGTGTCGTTGCCGGATTGCCGACGGGCCGAGACTCATCAATCGCTCCAGCCTGACTGCCGAAGCAGGCTTGCGCGTAACTCTTGCGAGCACGTGATGGGCACGCCGGTCGGCGGTTCATGCTGGCTGGCGCGAGCGATGCCTCAAGGTGTCAATGCTCTGCCAGTCGGCGTGACCGGGGAACCTACATTCCCAAAATTTCCAGCCGTTGACGCTCGTGCGGGTGATTTCGCAGGCGGGCTTGCTGACCGAAGTAAATCCTTTGCCGTCTTGAACGAGGCAGCCATCGGACACCTTGGCTGTGAACCACTGACCCTTGTGCTTCATACGGAACTCGGTGCCGTGAGGAAACTCCACGCTCTCGGCAATGAAACTCCTGCCGCTGACCGCACCGGCCGGTGCCGGCGCTTGTGTCGGCTGAGGCAGATTCAGGAGCCGACGCAGCACGTCATTGTAGGTCGTATTCTCGCTCTCCCGCATCGCGGTGAGTGTCTTGAACACTTCGAAATCGATTTCGACATGCATGGCCATCGCCTCTCAACGCAATTCTTCCTCTGACGCAGGTGTCACAAGCACAACTGACTCGAAGCAGCTTGACAGCCCCACCTCACGACGCATGTAGGCTTTATAGACTATAGACTATATGCGTGTCAAGCATACTTCTGTCCCGGTCGCAGCAGGTTGGCAACGCATTCGACATCAACAACTTAATCCGCAGCCAAGCATAGACGTTTACGGCAACTTCATCGGTCCATGACGAGCGTCAAATACGCGGGAAGCAGCGGATCCTCCCGCATGAAAATGAATGGGGAGACGGAATGCCCTCGCGTCATCCGCAGCCTTGGCGTCATCGGAGACTACCGTTGGGGCCGCGAACGCAAGCAGGCCATGATCGCTTGGGAAAACGTGCGCGCAACGGCAGGGCGACCAGCAACTGGCAAACGGGCGCTCTAAATGGCGGTCGCGACCAAATCACCGACTTCCTTCGTGCCGTAGCCCATCTTGCCGGCGGCGAGAGACTTGAGTTTTTCGCGGACGGTCTTGATGACGGCGTTTTCGATGGCGGCGGCGGTTTTCTTCAGTGTTTCGTTGGATTCGCGGTCGCCAAGGAAGTCGAGCATCAGACCGCCGGCGCAGATCGCGGCAAGCGGGTTGATGACGTTTTTGCCGGTATACTTCGGCGCGCTGCCGCCGATGGGCTCGAACATGCTGGTGCCCTGGGGATTGATGTTGCCGCCGGCGGCGATGCCCATGCCGCCCTGAATCATCGCGCCGAGGTCGGTGATGATGTCGCCGAACATGTTGTCGGTGACGATCACGTCGAACCATTCGGGGTTTTTCACGAACCACATGGTGGTCGCATCCACGTGGGCGTAATCGCGTTTGATGTCGGGATAGTCCTTCTGCCCGATCTCATGGAACGCCCGTTCCCAGAGATCGAACGCGTAGGTGAGCACATTGGTTTTGCCGCAGAGCGTGAGCTGGGCTTTCTTGCCGTCTTTCACGTCTTCGGGCTTGAGGCCCTTCCACGGCTGACCGCCGCGACGTTTGCGCGCGAGGTCGAACGCGTAGCGCAGACAGCGTTCCACCCCGAACCGGGTGTTAATGCTCTCCTGCACGGCGATCTCGTTCGGTGTGCCCTTGAACACGAAGCCGCCGCTGCCGGTGTAGAGCCCCTCATTGTTTTCGCGGATGACGACAAAATCAATGTCGTTTGGTCCTTTGCCCTTCAACGGGCAGAATCGCTCGTCATACAATTTCACCGGGCGAAGGTTGATGTACTGCTCCATCTCGAACCGCAGGCGGAGCAGGATGCCTTTCTCCAGAATGCCGGGTTTCACATCCGGATGGCCGATGGCGCCGAGGAGGACGACCGGGAACTTGCGGAGTTCGCCGACCGCGCTGTCCGGCAGGACTTCCTTGGTCCGCAGGTAGCGGTCGCCACCGAAATCGTAATTGGTATAGTTGAGTTTCAGGCCGAATTTCTTCGAGGCGACGTCGAGGACCTTGACCGCTTCGCGAACCACTTCCGGCCCCGTGCCGTCGCCGCCGATAACTGCCACATTGTAGGATTTCATGGATAACCTTTCACCAAAACCCCGGCCCAGTGGGCGGGAAACGTGATTCTATGCGCTACGGGGACGGTTGCAACCGAATTTTCCACCGGAACCGCGATCCTGCAACTAGGGCTTTCCAAACCGCCCGCAGGTCGCTACGATTCACTGACTGATTCCGGACACGTTGTCTCGTGATGAGCTCCGAACCATCCAACAG
>JBEKUF010000130.1:0-9628 GCA_049515295.1 Verrucomicrobiia bacterium
TGCGTCATGAATTTCGCCACAGAAAGCGAAGCTGCTCCAAGCCGGCGCGACCAGCATGACGGCAACGCGGCGGGGATTTGGGGAATGGCAGTGTCGGCTAAAGAAAGAGCGCATATTCATGGTTGCTCCACTTGACTGTAGCATTCTAGGGTCACCTCCAAATCATTGTAACAATTGACCCTTCAGGCCCTCACCCTTTCGTACCGTCCAGATGCTTATCGCACAACCAGCAAACAGCAATCCAGCAAAAACGACAGGGTTGACAGACGCCCCAGACGCCACTACATGATAGGTATGGCCGTGACCGACGATCAACTCTTCGCGAAATTGAAGGAGTGTTATGACCCGGAAATCCCGTGCAATATCGTCGACCTCGGTTTGGTGTACGATGTCCGCCGTCAGCCCGTAGAAGGCACTCCCGACACCCGCATCGATGTGAAAATGACGCTTACCTCACCGGGCTGCCCGCTGGCCGGTCAGATTTCCGCCCAGGTCCAGCGCAAGCTCCTCGAACTCCCCGGCGTCGGCGAAGCCAACGTCGAAGTCGTTTTCGATCCCCCATGGAGTTTCGCCCGCATCTCCCCCGACGGCAAAAAAACCCTCGGCCTGCCGTAATCGGTCCTCGGTCTTCTGTCCTCGGTCTTCCGTCCTCCCTCCGTCCTTCCCCGTTGCTTTTTGGCCCGCAGGCCGGTATGCTCCCCCGGTAATTCACCATGCCCGTTCGGACGAACATCTGGCGTGTCCTGTTGACGGCGATCTGTCTGTTCGCCCCGGTTTTGTCAGACCGTGCCGACGACACCAATACGCCTGCGCCCGCGCCGGTGATTGCAACCCCGCCCGTCACGCTCGCGCCTCAGCCTCCGCCTCCATCCGACCCGGAGAAGTTCTTTAGCCAGTATGCCAAAGCCTCCGACCTCGTTCGCCAGAATGCCCGACAGGAGGCATCCGTCATCATGGATTTGCTCTGGCGTAACCTCAGCACGTCACCCTGGGTCGAGATCGCCCTGCTCAAGCACGCCGAGTTGATCGAAGCCTCAAACCCGCAGGTCGCTCTCCAGGACTACGATGTGTTGCGCAAACGTGTCGAAAACGCCCCGTACTTCCAAGGTAACGCCGAGCGCGCCGCCGTGTTTCGCACCGCCCTCCTCGGCGCCGTGGGACGCGGCACCAACCGCATCCGCATCGACCTTGTCCGCCTGGCGCTCGACCGGTACAAGACCCGCTACCACCAATACCCGGAATCGCTGGTCAAGCTCGCCATCTTCAACTACGTCGATATGCAAGACATCTACGATTCCGACGGCCGGCTCTTCCGCTATACTCCCACGGGAATACAGTTTACGCCCACCATTTCCTATCAACGCTACGACCTGGCGTCGCTACCGGCCGAGCCGTTCTACGTCACCTCACCGAAAATCAGCGGCACCACCCGCGTGGACGACAAGACCGGCAAATACGCCGCCGTCATTCTCGTGCCGGACCGTATCGACTGGCAATCGGTGGTCGAAGGCCAGACCTTGGGAGCCTATTTCGTCGCCACGGTGGACCGCGGCGGCGCGATCGTGTGCACCACCGACCGCATACTGGTCCTGCCCGTGCCCCAATAACCAACCGATGGCCCGTCCAACATCTCACACCGCATCCCCCTCTCTCACCAGAACCGTTAGCCCGATACCACCATGAAACTGACCTTCTTCGGCGCCACGCGCACCGTCACCGGCTCGAAATACCTCTTGCAAGCCAACGGCAAGAACATCCTGATCGAATGCGGCATGTATCAGGGCCGCGATGCCGACTGGAAACAACGCAACAGTCATCTGCCCTTCGACAGCACCAAGATCGATGCGATGCTTCTCAGCCACGCCCACATCGATCACAGCGGCATCATCCCCGTGCTCGGCCGCTGCGGTTATCACGGCAAGATTTACTGCACCGACGCCACCGCCGATCTCTGCCGCGTGATGTTGATGGACAGCGCCCACATCCAGGAGCAGGACGCCGCGTTTATCACCAAGAAAAATGCGAAAAAAGGTCTGCCGCCCGTCAAACCACTCTACACCGCCGCCGACGCCACTGCCGTCCTTGGACAATTCCAATCAATCGGCTCTTACAATCAGCCCACCGCCATCACCGACGGCATCACCGCCACCTGGCTGGACGCCGGTCACATGTTGGGCTCGGCGATGATCGTCATTGATATCCAGGAAGCCGGGCGCAAGGTGCGACTCGCCTTCACCGGCGACCTGGGCCGCGGCCATAACGACATTCTTCGTGACCCCGACCTTCCTCGCGACGCCGATTACCTGATTACCGAAAGCACCTACGGCAACCGCGTCCACGAGTCCCTGGACGACGTCAACGACCGCGTCTGCGCCATCGCCAATCGCGCCCTGGAGAAAAACGGAAAGATCATCATCCCCTCATTTGCCGTCGGACGCACCCAGCAGTTGCTCTATACGTCCTACCAGATCATCCAGAGCCGGTGCATCCCCCCGTTGCCGGTCTACGTGGACAGCCCGTTGTCGCTGCAAGCGACCGAGGTCTATAAGCACCACTTCGAGAGCTTCAATCAAAAATTCCGTGACGTGATGATGAACGCCAGCAATCCCTTCAGCGCGTCCAACGTCCACTACGTCCAAAGTGTCGACGAATCCAAAGCCATCAACAATCTGACGAAGCCCTGCATCATCATCAGCGCCTCCGGCATGGCCGACGCGGGCCGCATCCGTCATCACATCAAAAACAACATCGAAGATGACCGCAATACCATCCTCATTGTCGGTTGGTGCGCGCCACATACACTCGGCGCGCAACTCGCCTCCGGCCACAAAGAGGTCAGCATCTTCGGTGATCCCTACAAAGTGCGCGCCACCGTCGAGACCATCGACGCCTTCTCCGGCCATGCCGACAAAAACGAATTGCGCGCCTGGGCCCAACAGGTGACCGGCGCGCTCCGCGGCATCTTTGTCATCCACGGCGAGGAAGCCCCCGCCCTGGCGTTGGCCGACACATTGCGCTCGCTCCATCCCAGCGCCAATGTACGCGTCCCCGAATTCGCCGAGTCCGTGGAATTATAACCGCTCCGTGGAGGATGGAAAAAGAAAGAGCCTCGCCACCGGCGAGGCCCTTCCCAAACTGAAACGACTGGTATCCGCTTACAGGCTCTCTTTGAGACCCTGACCCGCGCTGAAACGCACGGTCTTGGACGCCTTGATCTGGATCGGTTCACCCGTCTTCGGGTTGCGACCGGCCCGCGCCGAACGCTTGCTCACGCGGAACGTGCCGAAACCAACGATCTGCACCGGCCCGCCCGACTGGCATCCCCGTTGAATCGAGCGGAGCACCGCATCCAAGGCTCGTTCCGACGCCGCCTTGCTGACCTCTTTCCCCAATTCCTTTTGCACGACTTCAACCAACTGCGCCTTGTTCATGAGTCCTCCTGAGGGTTGTACGAAATATTTGATTGTGGCTGCTAGCAGCCGTCCATTACCCGTTCATGACCGCCCACTCTTGGTTTTTTCTGCCACAGATGGCCGCCACCGTCAATCAAAATCCCACCGACCAGGACTAACCAAAACCGGATGGGAACCAACGTGCCCCTCGTGGCTTCTCGCCCTGACGGCTCGGAACGGGTGAATCGCACTCGCAATGAACCGCGCAAGGAGGGGAATCAGTCGTCCCATTGCAGAGCGGCCACCACCGCCCACACAATCGAAGCCGCGACCAGGAGCATCGACATCCACGGCATCAACGCCTGGAAATCCAGCGAGTCCACGGCGGACCAGTCCAGCGGCGGCAAATTCCCCCAGGGCAGCCACCACGCCGCCAGGACTGATCCGATGGCTGCGGCTCCGAGCAGAACCGCAGGCCGCACCCACGCGCCGTGGCGACGCCGCGGCAGCGCGCCCATCACGCGCGCCGTAAACCCGTCGTCGTTGACGTACTGGTTCTGCTCCTGCAGCAGCGCTTCCACCGGATCGTCTTTTTCAGGCTGGTTCATAGTCTTGATACCCGAGCAACCACCGCTTCAACTTCTCTTTCCCGCGCATCACATTCGTCTTTACCGTGCCGAGCGGGCAATCCAACACCTGCGCCGCCTCCTCATGCGTCAGCCCGTTCTGGCAGCACAGCACGATCGCCGCCCGTTCGCCAGAATGTAACCGCGTCAGCGCTTCCGTCAAATCCAGGTGCAACTGACTGCGCGAATCGGCGGCGGTTTGATTCTCTTGGGGCGCGACATCATCGAGCTCGTCCAACGCGAGTTCCTTCCTTTGCCGCGCCACATTGCGAAACTCATTGACCGCGATCCCAAACAGCCAGGTCGAGAACCGCGCTCCGCCCCGATACGTATGCAATTTCCGCCAGGCTTTCACAAACGTCTCCTGCGCCAGATCGTCCGCCAAATGCGTGTCTCCGCGTGTCATCCGCGCCAGGAACGCCCGCACGGGCGACTGGTACCGCCGCACCAACTCGGCGAAGGCATTCTGGTCTTCACGCGACAGGACCCGGGCGATGAGGTCAGCGTCGGTCACGGACACGCGTTATGGTTTGGGCGGTTGCGCGTTGCCCCGATTCTGTCGTTCGACCAGCCAGACAACCAAAAACGCCACGCCGATGAACATCACGATCCATCCGCCCGTGCTGTGACGCGAGCCCGATACCAGCAGTGCCGTTCCAATCCCCGCCAACACCAGTCCGGGGAAAAGACTCCCTCCGCGCCCCCCGACCTGCAGGGCGCCGGGCGCATGCTTGCTCCTCAACTCCGCAACCAATTCGGGTGTAATCGGCATTCCTTTCTCAATCATCGCCCGCAGCGTCTCGTGCGCCAGCTTGTTCCGCCGATGCTTGAAATACATCAGGATCGCTATAATCGCCACCGGCATGCCGAAGCTGCTGCATATGGCGAATAGATGATCCCGGGCATCGAGTCGATCCGCCGCCATCTTCCTCTCGGTCTCGATCCTTTTGGCTTCGATCTCCGCCGCATATTTCCCGGCACGATCGACAAAGCTTGTCGAGGGCCCTGGTTGCGCAGGGACGGCGTTGCTCACCATGTCATCCGCATACACCGTGACCGCCGCCCGCGCGTGCAGCGCCGACAAGGCCATCACAGCCAGAATCCCAGTGATAAGTTTCGCAAATCTGAATGCCTTCTTCATATTCGTCAGCTCCTCCACCTGTTACCCAGTGTGACGCATCAGGGAGGAATTTTGGATTCAAAAATCGTCGCGTAAACGTCCTGTCGACAGGGAAAATGCGCCGTTTCGCGCACACCAGACTTCTACACCCACAACTGGCGATCCAGTGTGCGGTATTGGATGGCCTCGGAGATATGCTGGGGCTGGATTGGCCCGGACGAATCCAGGTCGGCGATGGTGCGGGACACTTTCAGAATGCGGTCGTAGGCGCGGGCGCTGAGATTTAGCTCCGTCATCGCCATCTTCAGCAGTTGCTGGCATTCGTCGTCGAGTTTGCAGAACTCCTTGATTTCCTTCGGCGACATCCGCGCATTGGTTTTCTGAAACCTCTCTCGCTGCACCGCCCGTGCCGACTCGACACGGGTGCGGATCTTGTCCGACGTTTCGCCAGTCGCCTCACCCGCCATCTCCTTGTACTTCACCGACGGCACCTCGACGTGAATATCAATGCGGTCGAGCAACGGCCCGGAAATCTTGTTCCGATATTTCGTGATCATGTTCGGTGAGCAACGACACTCACGCTTCGGATCGCCGTAGAATCCACACGGACACGGATTCATCGCCGCCACGAGCATGAAGTTGGCGGGAAACGTCATCGTGCCCGTCGCCCGCGAAATCACCACTCGCCCCTCTTCGAGCGGTTCCCGCAACGCTTCGAGCACGTCACGGTGGAATTCGGGTAGCTCGTCCAAGAACAACACGCCGTGGTGCGCGAGGCTGATTTCGCCGGGCGTCAGATTTGCCGTGCCGCCCAGCAGACCCGCGTTGCTCGTCGTATGATGCGGCGCGCGGAACGGTCGCGTCGCCACCAGCGCCTGGCCTTTCGGCAATAATCCGAGAATGCTATGAATCTTCGTGGTCTCGAGCGCCTCCTCGAGATTCGAGTTCGGCAGAACCGTCGGCATGCGTTTCGCCAATAACGTCTTCCCGCTGCCGGGCGGCCCGATCATCAGAATGTTGTGGCCGCCCGCCGCGGCAACTTCCAGCGCCCGTTTGACGTGTTCTTGCCCCTTCACATCAATGAAGTCGACGTCGTAATTGCGCTGCTGCTGGAAAATCTGTGTCGGATCTTCACGAAGCGGGCGCCACTCGCGTTTGCCCGCGAGAAACTCGGCGACCTCGCGCAGGTTGCGCGCCGGATACACATCGATCCCCTGCACCACCGCCGCTTCGGGCGCGTTGTCCGCGGGAACGATCAGCCCCCGCTTCTTCTGTTCCCGGGCGCAAATCGCAATCGGCAGGACGCCGTTGACGCTGCGCACTTCACCGCTGAGCGCGAGTTCGCCCACGATGGCGAATTCGTCAAGGTTCGGCGCGACGAGTTGTTCGTTGACGGCCAGAATTCCGATGGCAATCGGCAGATCGAAGCTCGGCCCTTCCTTCTTGACGTCCGCCGGCGCGAGGTTGATCGTCGTACGCCCCATCACGTACTTGAACCCGCTGTTCTCAATGGCCGTCTTGACCCGATCCCGCGACTCCTTCACGGCCGCATCGGGCAACCCCACAATGATCACCGCCGGCTGCCCCCACCCCGCGTTGACTTCGATCTCGATGGGATAGGAATCAATGCCCAGAACCGCCGCCGAATGAACCTTGGCAAGCATGGTTCGTCATTGTAAAAGATGCGCCGCGCCTGTCCAGCAATTAAGCCCGCATAAATGCGCTGGTGAGCCGCAACGCGCGCGACCATTGCCATCCAACAGACCACCAGTACCATTGTCACCGCCTTCATTGTGGTCCTCCTTTGTTGGAAATCCCTTCTTTTTGCCAAACTCAATTCATGGCCCGGTAATCTGGAGCGGAGCTGAAAATACAGTCGCCGCCATACGGGCCACCGCCTTGGAACCGCTGTTGAGGGGCGCGGGGCCGCAAACCCCGTTAGTATTCTTGCCTGCCCATGCCTGAGGCCCTAAGATTGGCGCGATGCCAGAGCCAAGGCCAAGCGATGACGCTCCGTTGCGGCGGACGGCAGGATCATCTCCGGTCACAAGAACCAGCTTGACACACCGCACCTGGCTCTTGGCGCTGGTGTTGGTGATCGCCACATTCGCGGCGTACCAGCCGGTGTGGCATGCGGGCTTCATTTGGGACGACGACGGCCATGTGACGGAGAACCCGAATCTGCGCTCTGTTCATGGGCTGTACCGAATTTGGTTCGAGCCCTCGGTCGACCAGCAATACTACCCGCTCCAACTCACCAGCTATTGGATTGAGTATCATCTGTGGGGACTGCGACCGTTCGGATACCATGCCGTCAATGTGTTGCTGCATACATTGAACGCACTCTTGCTCTGGATGGTGCTGCAGCAACTGGACGTCCCATGTGCCTGGCTTGCGGCAGCGGTCTTCGCGGTGCACCCGGTGCAGGTGGAGTCGGTGGCCTGGGTCTCCGAACTCAAAAACCTGCTTTCCACGACGTTCTATCTGGGGTCGTTGCTTGCGTTTTTCCGATTCCGACCGATGTCTGGCCAGGCACAAGCGGGCTCGCCACCATGGCGATTCTATTGGCTGGCAATCGCACTGTTCCTCTGCTCCCTGCTGAGTAAGACCGTGGCTTGTTCGCTGCCGGCCGTGCTGGCGCTTCTCCTCTGGTGGAAGGCCGGGCGTGTGGAAAAACGGGACATCGAGGTATTGAGTCCGATGTTCCTATTGGGAATCACACTCGGGCTGATGACCGCGTGGTTGGAGAAACACCATGTCGGCGCCAGTGGGGCCGAGTGGTCACTTTCGCTTCTCCAGCGATGTCTTCTCGCGGGGCGTGCCTCGTGGTTTTATGTGGGCAAGTTGTTTTGGCCGCACCCCCTCATCTTCATTTATCCCCACTGGAATGTCGATCCTGCCGCGTGGTGGCAATACCTGTTTCCGGCGGCTGCCCTGGCGGTGCTTCTGGCGCTGTGGTCACTGCGGTCGCGGATCGGACGCGGCCCCCTGGCCGCCGCCTTGTGTTTCGAATGTGCTCTGTTTCCGGCGCTGGGATTCTTTGATGTCTTTCCGTTCCGCTACTCGTTTGTTGCCGACCACTTTCAGTACCTGGCCAGCGCCGGATTGATCGCCGTTGTTGTGACCGGGGGCGTGATCGTTTGCGACCGGGCTGGACCACGAGGCCGGCAGATCGGCGCGGTGGCAATCGCCGTGGCGCTCCTGTCGCTGGGGGCGCTCACGTGGAGACAGGGACACATCTACCGTGATGTGGAAACCCTTTGGCGGGACACGTTGAGGAAGAACCCCCAATGTTGGATCGCGCAGAATAATCTGGGCGCGGCCCTGGCATCATTGGGCCGCGGGCCGGAGGCGATGGAGCACTACGAGCAGGCACTGCAGATTGACCCCGAGAATGCCGAGGCGCACTACAACCTGGGAAGAGTCTTTTTCCAAGAGGGCAAGCTCAGCGAAGCAATCGAACACAACGAGCGCGCCCTGCGAATCAGGCCCGATTACGCCGAGGCACACAATAACCTGGGAGCCGCCTTGGTGCGACAGGGCCGGTTGCCAGAGGCCATCGGACACTACGAACAGGCGCTACGGCTCAACCCCGATTATGCCGAGGCGCACTACAACCTGGCGGCCGCCTTGATGGGACAGGGCCGGTTGCCAGAAGCCATCGGCCACTACGAACAGGCCCTGCGGCTCCAGCCCGATTTCCCCGAGGCGCACAACAACCTGGGGAACGCGTTGCTCCGGTTGGGCAAGGTGCCAGAGGCCATCGGCCACTACGAACAGGCCCTGCGGCTCAAGCCCGATTTTGCCGACGCCTATAACAATCTGGCCTGGCTACTGGCCACGCACGAGCCGGCGAAAGGAGGCGACGCGGTCCGAGCCGTAGGTCTGGCACAGCGGGCGTGCGAACTTACCAGTAACCGTCAGGCTGGATACCTCGACACTCTGGCCGCCGCGTATGCCGCTGCCGGTCGATTCAATGAAGCCATCGCCACCGCCCAGAAGGCCATCGACCTGGCCCGTGCTGCCGGGCAGCCAACGTTGGTCGAGGAGTACGAGGCTCGGTTGGAACTGTATCGCAGCGGACACGCCTACATTCGGCCCGTGGGCGGGACGACTACAAACCACCCGTAACCCAAGCGCCAAACCTGGCCCTTGAAACCGCTGCTGAGGGAGTGTGGGCTCCGAACCCGTTAGTATTCTTGCCTGCCCATGCCTTGAGGCCCTAAGATTGGCGCGATGCCAGAGCCAAGGCCAAGCGATGACGCTCCGTTGCGGCACACGGCGGTATCATCTCCGGTCACGAGAACCAGCTTTACACGCCAGCCCTGGCTGTTGGCGTTGGTGTTGGTGATCGCGACATTCGTGGCCTACCAGCCGGTGTGGCATGCGGACTTCATCTGGGACGACGACGATCACCTGACGGCCAATCCGGCCATGACCGCGCCGCATGGGTTGCGCATGATTTGGTCGTCATTGGCCGTCTCCCGATA
>JBEKUF010000131.1:0-12740 GCA_049515295.1 Verrucomicrobiia bacterium
AAAACCTTGCACCAACAAATTGTAGTGATCGTCCCACTCCTTCGGAACGAACACTCCGAACGGGCCCCAGTGGGCCGTGTACGCATAAACCCCGATGACCAGCGCGCACACCGCGGCCAGGATCCCGCGCTGCATCCACAAGCACCTTCCTCTGGGTGCCCGCGCCTCGCGGCCATCTGGCTGGCTGTCGATCATCTCTGGACGCCAATCGGAAGATAGGGGCGCCGACCACGCCGCCGAAGCCGCGCTTCATCCCTCGGATGCGAGTCGATTCCACCTTCCGGTGATTGGACGGTCCGGATAATAACCCTCGGGTGCCGCTTCCGCAATCCATCCCCGCTTTGGACGGTTTGCGAATCTGGCGGTTTAGGATTCCGAGGGGTGCTATTGCGCCGTCGGCAAATCTTCGGCGCATTTGCGACCCGGGATACGACGTGGTCGCGTCTCGAGGACTCGGCTCCGCTCCGCTGGCGCTACGCTCGGCTTACTGGCCAGCTGGCAGCCGCGCGAGCGCGTCTTGCGCTTGGACGAAATCCGGCTTGATGCGCAACGCCTGTTCGTAATGCCCGATCGCCTCCTGCGTGCGCCCGAGCTTTTCCAACGCGACCCCCAAGTTGTAGTGCGCCTCGGCGTACTGCCCGACGCTCGCGAACAGGTTGAATGCCACCGAGAAGCACAGCAGCAGGCTCCAGACCCAGCGCATCGCGCGGCGCCGGAGCGGCTGGCGAATCAGCGCGCGCTCCAATCCGAGCCACCCGGCCACGGCCAGCAGCACGAGTGCCGGCGCGAAATCCACCTCGTAGCGGATGATCGCGCTCGAAAAGAACACCAGCGGTAGCGCGCAAGCCACAAACAACCAAGCCACCGCCGCCGCAAACCAGCGCAACGTCGATGCCTCCTGCTCCGACCGGTTCCGCCACGCCAGCGGCACAGCCAGTGCCAGCCACACCAGCGGAATGTTGGTGAGGACCCCAAAGGGGTTCTCGACCCGTTCATAGCCCGCTGGCAAGGGCGGTACGACGATATCATGCACGAATGGAAACCAACCGCTCCAACGCGCCGGCTCCAGGAAATAGACCCGGAAATTAAACGCGAGGTAGCGCAACCGAAAGTACTGGCGCACAGTCGAGCGGACCGCAGCCAGTTGGTAGTGCTGTCCGAATTCGAATGGACTGTCGAACCGCCGAGCGTTGTAGAGCATCAATCCCAATCCGATGAGCGCGATGGGACCGATGGCTGCGATCAACGACATCCACGCTCGCCGCCGCTCGCGCCAGGCCAGAACCACGGGCACGAATAGAATGACGGCACCGAACAACAAGGACGGCCGAGCCCCAACCGCCAGTCCATACGCCACACTGGCTGCTGCCAGCCATCGACACCTGCGCTCCGTCCTGTGCAACGCGCGCCAAATCGCCGCCAGCGTCAGCATCGTCAGCAGATACGCGCAACTGATTGCCACCTCGTTATAAGCGGATCGCGGCAACATCACCGGCACGACCGTCGCCAGGCCGAGTGCCAGCGCGCCAGCGGCCACCACCCACATGCTCACGTCGGAAAAGTATCGCCTCCACATCGCCCACAACACCCCCACGCTGGCGAGGAAGCCGGTCGTGCAAAATATCAACACGGCGAGTCGGTGAGAGAGGTAGTGGCCGGTCAGCGCCACGAACGGCCAAAACAATATCAAAGCCGGTGTCACCCCGTAGTAGAGGTAGAGCCGGCCCTTGTAGTAGCTCAGGTCGTGCAACCGGGCGGGGCCGGACCGATAGGGCTCGCGATAGGGCGTGTTGGCGGTTGGATTATACGGGTCAGCGAGGCGGGTGAATCCGGTTGGCACATCTTTTTTCAGACTGAGCTGGCCGGCGCGAAAACCCTGCACCAATAAATTGTAGGAAGAGTCAGCCGCATTTTGGCTCAATGACTCCCACTCGTCCGACCGCGCAAGGCAGGCGTACACGCCGATGACCAGCGCGCAAACCGCGGCCAGTGAGATCCATGCGTTTTTCATTGTGCCACACCGACCAACCCTGTGTGGCGTTGTCGCAAAAACATCATCTGCCGGATGGCATCTTATACACTTCGCCAGTCGAACACACGCGCATTGTCGAACGAGGAACCGTAAGGGCTTGTCCGCCGCCGCTACGCCCGCCGCAATTCGCCCCTGCCGACCCACTGCGCCCGAATAACAGCCCTGGCGAACCGTGTAGGATGGCTCCCCGCTTTGGATGCCGTGCGAACCTTGCAGTTTGAACTGCCCAAGTCTGCCTCTTAGTGAACAGCCCGTGCTCGCGCCAGGGCATTCTGGGCTTGGACAAAATCGGGCTGGATTCGCAACGTCTGCTCGTAATGCTGGATGGCCTCCTGTACCTGGCCAGCTTGCTCCAGTGCGACCCCCCAGTTGTAGTATGCCCTGGCATAATCGGGCTTGATGCACAGGGCACGCTCGTAGTGCGCGATTGCCTCCTGTACCTGGCCTGCATGGAGCAACGCGATTCCCAAGTCGGTGTCCGCCTCGAAAGAATTAGGCTTGAGACGCAGTGCCTGTTCGTACTGGCCGATTGCTTCCTGCACCTTGCCCGTTTGCATCAGCGCAAGCCCTAGGCCGTTATGTGCCCGAGGGTTGTTGGGGCGCTTCTCCACTGTGTCCTGCCAAATGGTCATCGCCGAGTCGTAGTCCCGATTGCGTTGGATGGTCAGGAACGTGAACAGCACCACCACGAACCCACCCGCTACGCATCCGAGCGCGACGCCCTGCTGTTTGTTTAACAACCGTTTCCCAAGCGCAAACGCGCCGATCACGGTCAGCGTAACCACCGCTGCCGTTGGCAAATACATTCGCCGCTCCGAAGCCGCCTCACCGACGATCGGCAGAAAGCTGGACGTTGGTGCCAGAATCAAGAAGAACCAAGCCCCGAGAAACCCCAGCCCCGGATGCCGCTTGCAGGCCCAAATCGCTCCGCCCAACAGCACCATCACCGCCACCGCGTCGCTCCAGACGTCACCCAGCGAATTCGCGACCGGCCAATCGTTGTAGTCGATCACCAGCGGCCGCGGCCAGAAACACAGCCGCAAGTAATATGGAATGACCCCGGATTGCGTTTCCAAATAATGCCACGAACTTACGCCACGACCAAACCCGACCACTGTATAGTGTTCGCCGGCCACCACTCGGGCTAGGATCAGCCACATGCCAGCAAGCCCGACGTACAGTCCCCACCGCTGTCGCCACTGCTCCCGAAACGACGCTGCCAGAAACACACGGTCGTAGAGCAAGACGATCAGTGGAGTTCCCACCATGACCTCCTTGCTCCCCATGCCCAGCGCGCACGAGACGACGGCGGCCAGATACCACACGCGCGGGCGCGAGGACTGGGAACCGCGCAACGTACAATACAACGTCAGCAGCAGGAATCGCCGCGGCCAGCCAGACGGCCGCCGCGCCGAATCGGTCACGAAGCTTTTCGCCCTCAAACGTACGCCGCAGGATTCCAAACAGCACTAGCGCGGCCAACAGATGAACCGTCAGGTTGAACGCATGGTAGCCCCAGACGTTCAACCCGCCCAACGCGTAGTTCACGGCCAGGGTCAGACAAACCACCGGGCGCCCATTGACCGCACTTTCTGTGTGTGTAGACATGGCATCCCAAATCGGCCACAAGTGACGGATGTGCGGATTATCAAGGATGCAAGACACGTCGTCAAAAATGAATGGCCCCTGCAAGCTGTTGTGATACGCCCCAATGCCAGCGGCGATGATCAACACGGGGATGAACTGACGCAGTTTCAACGGTCCACGAGTTTATCCCAGCTTGCCACGCCCGACCAGCCCCGACTTCGGAAGTCGGGGCCAGTCTTTACTGCTCTACCTATCAGCCCCCCCCGCCCCTTTTGTGGACTCCGCCAGCTCCCGCCCCTCAGCAGAGGTTCGCCATTTGCGGCGGGGCGGCAGGGCAGGGTCTACAATCTCGCGCATCCGCCGTCGCCGTCCGCCTTCGCAACGCTTCGGCGTGACAAGGGGCTACGGCGCGACAGAGGCGGGGGGCGACTCCTGCACGGCGACGGAGCGCCGTGGCTACAACACCCGGACCGCGGTCGGCGCGCGCCGCTACAGCGGAAACGGCAAGGGGGCGCGGCTGGATACACTCGTCGAACTCGGCATCCAGCCCGACAATTCGGAGAGAATCGGTGTGGATGCGCTGGAGACGGCGCACGCTACACCCTTTTCTTTTTTTTGGCCGGCCATCAAAATGGGCTGGACAGTTGGTATACGATAGTGTATATTCGGGGCGGTTGTATTTGTTTTGATCTTTGAAATAGGGGAAATGACCGATGGGAGATGAGGGATGAGGGATGAGCGTTCATGGGGGGCGGGGTGGACGAACGGCAAAGCGGCGACGGGTTCGGCAGGCTCACCGCAGGCAAGTCGCCGCACTCCATGAGAGGAGAGACACTGGGGTTGGCCGGCCCGCAGGCAGGGACGCTCGCGCCACCAAAGAACGGGGGAGGGGGCCATATAATGTAATTCTGCCAAACGAAGCCAATTTTTGGGGATTATATACTTGACTCAAAACATCACCTGTGCTAGTTTTGCACCATGAAAGAGAAACCTGAATTTCCTGAGACACTCAAAGACGCAATCCAATACTTCGCGGATGCGGACAACGCGCTCAACTTCATGGTGGCGATTCGCTGGCCTGACGGCAAGGTCACATGCCCTCGCTGCAATTCCAGCGACACCGTGTTCATGCCTGAACGTCGCCTGTACCGCTGCCGCTCCTGTCAGATGCAATCCTCCGTGAAGATCGGCACCATATTCGAGGAAAGCCCTCTCGGTCTGGACAAGTGGCTGCCCGCCTTCTGGATGATTTGCAACGCCAAGAATGGCATCTCCTCTTGCGAGCTTGCCCGTGCTCTTGGGGTCACACAAAAGACCGCGTGGTTCATGCTGCATCGAATCCGCCTCGCTCTCAAAGACGGCTCGGTTGGCAAACTCACTGGCGAAGTCGAGATCGACGAAACTTATGTCGGTGGCTCCAAGCACAAGATGAACAGCAACCAACGACGGCGAGCGCCTCGCGGCTCCGGTGCTGTCGGCAAGGCCGTCGTCATGGGTTTGTTGGAACGCAAAGGCCGCGTCATTGCGACTGCGATTCCTAATCCTCGACGTCGAACGCTGACCGCCGAAGTCCACAAGCATGTTGAACCCGGCTCCGCGGTCTATACCGACGCGCTGGCCTCTTATGACAGGTTGCATTCTCACTACGCACACGAGGAAATCAATCACGCTGTGTGCTACGTCAAAGACCGCGTTCACACCAACGGCCTTGAAAACTTCTGGTCGCTTCTCAAGCGCACCATTCGCGGGACCTATGTCAGCATCGAACCTTTTCACTTGTTCCGATACCTCGATGAGCAAGCGTTCCGGTTCAACGAGCGCAAGAACACCGACGCGGGCCGGTTCCTGATTGGAATCATGGGCGTCATTGGCCGTCGTTTGAAGTACGCCAAGTTGATCTCCGAAGCCGGTAGCCATGAGCTTCCGACGACAGGGACGGGGCAAGAGAAAACGGGCAAGCGCCACATGAGGCACAAGCCCCTAGGCGGGTACGGTTGGAATCCGTTGCCAGCATAATCAGGCCGTTCCTGTGGACTGGCGGCGTTTTCGCTTCCGCGCGGCCTTGTATTCTTTCTCTCTCTGGTCAATCACGGACTTTGGGACCGACACAACACGCTTGGTGAAGTCGCGGAATTTCTCGAATGGTGTTTGGTGTCCCTGAGTGCCTGACGCTGTCATTGCTCCCACCTTTTAAGAATCGCGGCCTTGTTCCGTTTGATTCGCTTCGCCCAATCGCGCAGTGTGCCTACATCACAATAGCTCATCTGCCCATACTTATCGGTGAGGCCCAGTTCATTGTCGAAGGCATTCTTCCAAACAGTGTTCCGCGTGAACATGATCTTCGACGTTACCTGTCTGGCGCGGTAGGCAAGCATATCAGCGGCTTGGAGTGGTAGACATGTCTTGCTGTCGGCGAATGAGATTGACCCCATCCACCCGTTAACATCCTTCTTTCGTGTGATTCTATACCATTCAAAAACTGAAGCTTGCCACTCTGGGTCTCGATTCTGGTCAAAGACAAATGCGATCTGCTTGGAGCCATCACGTTTCCATATCTTGCCGACTTGGGTTAGGGCGGCCTCAAAAAACGCTCTAATGCCAAGCTCGTATGGATACCCCTTTTTCTCGAAATACCACGCTGGAATTATTTTCCGATAGTCTCTAAGATTTACGAATCCGCCGACGCAGAAATATGTGTTTTTTCGGGCAACAGCAGCAAGCTCGCTTAGAAAGGCCGTTCTTTTCTCTTCCGACCAACCGGCGTATGGCCAACCTTTCTTTTTTGGCCCCCAAGTGTTGACCGCTGCATACTCCTTAAAATGAAAGCGAGGCACATCGTACTTGTTAAGCGTGGACTGCCACTCAATGCAAAAGGCTTCCCAATCTTCACGCCAAGCGGCGTATCCAGCGATACCGGCGACCTCTGACCCGCGTTCTTGGCCAGTCGGATCGTGTGTGCCGGTTTCATCCGCGTAGAGCGTAACCATCATAAACAACTCCTGAGACAACGCTGAAGCGAAGTCTCTAAAGGCTCGTGCCGCATTCGCAGGGCGGACATATCCTAATCTTTCCCGCACAACCTAGCGCCTCCAATCTTTTGAGTCAAGTATATAATCCCCCAATTTTTGGAGTGGGTGCGGTTGTGGATTGGCTTGAGGGACAAGTGGTTAAGAGACCAGGTGGGACAAATTGTCACTTGGCTTCGTTTTGCCGGAATGGGTTCGTTTTGGGGGTATTGGTCGATCTGGAGAGGCTCAAGATGGGGTGAAAATGGGTTCGTTTGGGGGTCATTCGGTCTCGATGCTGACGGGCGAGGGGTGACCAGCGGCGGGCGACCGGTTTTGCGTTTGACGGGTGTGGAGGGATGGCTTACGATTTCGGTGGCGTTGCGGGCTGTGGCAGTTCCTGCTTTCTCTTGGAGTTTTGCCCCGTAGTTGCGCTGATGATGATTATTAAGGAGAATTATACATGGCAATCAAAGTAGGCATCAATGGTTTCGGGCGAATCGGGCGTTTGGTGTTCCGCGCGATTTGCGATCAGGGTTTGTTGGGCAAGGACATCGACGTGGTGGCGGTCAACGACATCGTTCCGGCCGACAACCTGGCGTACCTGCTGAAGTATGACTCGACCCAGGGCCGGTTTCAGGGGACGGTTTCCAGCGGGAAATCCAGTCCGTCCGCGGCGGAAGACGATACGCTGGTCGTCAATGGCCAGAAAATCAAATGTCTGGCGGTCAAGGAAGGACCCGCGGCGATGCCGTGGAAGGCGCTGGGTGTGGAACTGGTGGTCGAGTCCACGGGTTTGTTTACAGCAGCGGAGAAGGCCAAGGGCCACCTGGATGCTGGCGCGAAGAAGGTGCTGATCACGGCCCCGGCGAAGGGCGAGGACATCACGATTGTGCTGGGCGTGAACCACACCAAGTACGACCCGTCCAAACATCACATTGTTTCCAATGCGAGTTGCACGACCAATTGCCTCGCGCCGGTGGTGTATGTGCTGCTGAAGGAAGGCTTCGGCGTCGAGGAAGGCTTGATGACCACGATCCACAGTTACACCGCCACGCAGAAGACCGTGGACGGCCCGTCCCGCAAGGATTGGAAAGGCGGGCGCTCCGCGGCCATTAACACCATTCCCTCGACAACCGGCGCGGCCAAGGCCGTGGGGCTCGTGCTGCCGGAAATCAAGGGCAAGTTGACCGGAATGTCCTTCCGCGTGCCGACGCCGACCGTGAGCGTCGTCGATCTGACCGTGAGGACGGTGAAGCCGACCAGTTACAAGGAAATCAGCGCGGCGATGAAGAAGGCCAGCGAGACGTACCTCAAAGGCATCCTCGCGTATACGGAGGACGAGGTGGTTTCCACCGACTTCATTCACGATGCGCGCTCGAGTATTTTCGACGCCGGCAGCGGCATCGAGCTCAACAGCCGGTTTTTCAAGCTGGTGAGCTGGTACGACAACGAGTGGGGCTACTCCAATCGCTGCGTCGATCTCATTCGCTATATGGCGAAGTGATACCGGAAGCCGATGATGACCGGGTATTTCGGTGGGAATGCCCGGTCTTTCATTGCCTTTGCGACCCCGGTGAGCTAGACTACAGGCTGCTGTGTGAGCCCGAACACCATAGCCGTTGCGCGCCGTGATGTGCGCTTCCTCGGTTGCGCTCTGTTTGCCATTTTCATCACGGCGACCGTTTCTCCTGCGTTTGCCCAGCGACAGGTGTTGAGCGGTCACGTTCCACCGGTTGTGAAGGGCCTGAACTTGCAGCCGGTGGCGCGTCTGACGGCCACGAACGTATTGCATCTGGCGATCGGGTTGCCGCTCCGCGACTCGAGTGCAGCCAAGGCCTTCATCCAGCAATTGTACGACCCGGCCAGTCCTGTCTACCATCAGTACCTGACTACCGAACAGTTCACCGAAAGGTTTGGCCCGACCGAACAGGACTATGAAGCGGTCATTGCTTTTGCAAAAGCGAACGGCTTTCAGGTGGCGGGCACCCATTCCAATCGCTTGCTGCTCGATGTGAAAGCAGCCGCCGCCGACGTCGAGACGGCGTTTCAGGTGAAGCTGTTCGAGTATCAGCACCCGACGGAAGCGCGGAGGTTCTATGCGCCGGATGTCGAACCTTCGGTCCCCTCGGACTTGAGAATCGTCGACATCAGCGGGTTGACCAGCTACCCACGGCCGCATCCCAACAGTCACGTCAGCCCGCCCTATCGAGCGGCCACGCCGATTCCGAGCGGCGGTTCGGTGAACGGCGGCCAGTACATCGGCAAGGATTTCCGGGTGGCGTATGTTCCCGGCACAACCCTCATCGGTGCCGGGCAGAGTGTCGCCCTCGTACAGTTTGATGGGTACTATGCCAACGACATCACAAGGTATGAGACCCTGGCCGGGCTGTCGGCTGTGACGCTGACGAATATCCTGTTGGATTCGTTCAGTGGAACACCGACGTCTGATACCGACGCCGTCGGCGAAGTGTCGTTGGACATCGAAATGAGTATCTCCATGGCGCCCGGCCTGGCCAGGGTGATGCTCTACGAGGGCAATCCGAACGACTTCATTCCCAACGATGTGCTGAGCCGCATCGCCAATGACAACGCCGCCGGTCAAATCAGTTGCTCGTGGGGGTGGAGCGGCGGCCCCAGCACGACGACCGACGATATCCTGATTCAAATGGCCTCCCAAGGTCAGTCGTTCTTTGTGGCGTCCGGTGACAGCGATGCGTATCCCGGCGCCAGCGCCGACAGTACGAGCGAATTCGCCACTCCCGCGGAGAGTGCCTATGCCACGAGCGTTGGCGGAACGACGTTATCCACGGCTGGCCCCACCAACAGTTGGACCTCGGAAACTGTCTGGAATTGGGGCGTGGAATTCGGCTCTTCCGAAAACGGCGTTGGCAGCAGCGGCGGGTATAGCAGCTACTACGGGATTCCGACCTGGCAGCAGCCCGTCAGCATGGCCAATAACCAGGGCTCGACCACGGGACGCAATTTCCCGGACGTCGCTCTGACCGGTGACCACGTCTTTGTCGCGTACTTCAACGGCCTCACGAACTGGTTCGGCGGGACGAGTTGCGCGTCACCGTTGTGGGCGGGGTTCACGGCGTTGGTCAACCAACAGGGCACGGCCAACGGCAAGCCGCCCGTGGGCTTTCTCAACCCGGCTCTGTACACCATCGGCACGGGAACGGCCTACACCGCCTGCTTCCACGACATCACCACGGGCAATAACGAGTGGAGCAACAGCCCGAGCGCCTATACGGCCGTCACGGGCTACGACCTCTGCACCGGCTGGGGCACCCCGACCGGGACGAATTTGATCAATGCCCTCGTCGGCCCGCTAACAAACGCGGCCCTCGTGGTTGACAGCTCCATCGTCAGTGGCGGCAATGGCAATGGGGTGATTGATGCCGACGAGTGCAACCTTCTCGGTATCCTGGTTCAGAATATTGGCGGCGGGACCGCCACTGCCGTCAATGCCACCTTGTCGACAACGACCCCCGGCGTCACCATCACCCAGCCGGGGTCGTCGTACCCGAACATTGCGCCGAACACTTTGGCCACCAACTCCCCGTTGTTCCAGGTCAGCACCTCACCCTCGTTTGTTTGCGGCACGCCAGTCATCCTGACACTGGCCGTCTCATTCGCGGGGGGATCCAACACTCTCACGTTTGCGCTGCCCACGTGCACGTCATGCACGGCCACGCAAGTCAGCGCCGGCCTGAGCGCCAGCAGCCCGACACAGACGGGCCGATTGACCCGCAACGGAACTGTCAGCACCTGCGCCGCCGCCAAGTCTTGTCCCGGTTACTATACGACTTCTGGTTCACGCGCGTACAACGCGTATTCCTTCACCAACACCGGAGTCAACGCCGTTTGTGTCACGGTGACGGTTTCCACCACGTGCTCGGGCGACGGGCTCATCTTTTCGGAAACGTACCTCGGCAGCTTCACCCCCAACAGCCTTTGCACTGATTACCTGGCCGATCTGGGCAGCAGCCCCAGTGGCAGCGCGGCATACTCGTTTGATGTCCCCGCCAACACAAATTTCACCGTGGTCGTAAATGCTGTCGACGTGGGCTCCTATTGCTCCAGCTACACTCTCACCGTCGCCGGTCTTCCGTGTTCCGTCGATGGCGGTGGCGCGTGTGCCGGAGTCTCGGCGAATTTCAGCGGAACGCCCACGAATGGTGTCGCGCCGTTGGCCGTGACTTTCACCGACACATCGACCGGCAATATCACCAACCGGTTCTGGAGCTTCGGTGATGGCGGCACCACTAATGTCACGACCAACAGTGTCGTCTACACCTACAACACCGGTGGCGTCGATACCGTCACGTTGATCGTCACCGGTGCCGGCGGTTCCAGCACCAACACGCAATCCAACTGCATCACCGTGTTGACGCCGTTCCAAGCTTGGCAGATCCAATACTTCAACAGTACCAACAGCCCGAACGCCGCACCGGGCGCCGACGCCGACGGCACCGGCCAGAACAATCTGTTCAAGTACGCAGCCGGCCTTGACCCGACAAATCCCGCATCCGTGTTCCTGCTCACCATCGTCAACGACACCAACCAACCGAACGCGCAGGACCTGCAATTCCTGCCGATGGTCGGAGGCCGCACGTACACACCGCAGTTCAACACGGATTTGGTGAACGGGGTCTGGTTGCCGCTCACGACGTATCAGGGTGTGTTGACGAACGGCAACCAGATCACGATCACCGACACGAATGCCCTCTCACCGCAGGAGTTCTACCGCATCGAAATTTCGCTGCCGTAACTGCGGCGAACCGCTTCTTGCTTTTGCCGGCGCGCTTTGGTAGTTTACCGCGCCTGCGAACGTGTGCGCCGTTAGCTCAATTGGCAGAGCAAGTGACTCTTAATCACTAGGTTGTAGGTTCGATTCCTGCACGGCGCACCAACTTCTTTTCCCTGTCCCTCAGCGCCACAGAGTGCCAAGGCGTGTCTATCATCCTCACTTCCAACAGCTTTGCCCTCGGTCCCGCCTTCAGCCTCAGTGCCAGCCGATGCCACGCCTTGCCCCCGAAAGCCTGTGGCGTGTGAGTCTATTTGTGAGGCTGCGCCCGCCGGTGTCACCTCTGGCAGCTTCGCCATGGCTTCACGCAAGCCGAGCATCCGCACATCTAGGTAATCGATCTCCGTCAGCTTCGAGTCACTGTGCCGCATCATCGCCATCCGCTCACGCAGCGAGACCCCGCTCACAGCCAGATGTGTGTTGAACGTCTGCCGCAGCGCGTGGAAGTCCAGACGCCGCCCCAAGTCATCCCAAAACGGGATCCCAGCCTTCTCCAAGTCCTTCCGCAACCCCGGCACATCGGGAATCCGCCGGAAGACGAAATCTTCTGGCGTAGCGTCAGCTGGAATCGCCTTCTTTAGCTCTTCCACCAGTCCCGCCGTGAGATCAATGCGATTATCTTTCCCGTTCTTCGTGGTCGATCCACGCACCGCCACGTAAGGAAACGGTTCATCCAAGTGCAAGTCATACACCCGCACCTGCTTGATTTCCCCACGCCGCAATCCTGTCCGCCCTGCGAAATGATAGACGGCACGATTCGACCCTGCCACCTGTAGCAGCTTGTCGAATTCTTCAAAGCTCAGTGCCCGTCGTTTCACTTTCTTCGTGCCTTTGGTCGATACCTTGCCAACATCCGCCAGCGGGTTCTCCTTAATCACCTTGTGCGTCCTCACCAGCCAGTTGAAAAATGCCGTCAAGCCCTCAAGCCAGCCGTTCTGCCCCCGCGCCGATAGCGCCTCACCCTTGCGCGTTTGCAGTGTCGCCCGAAATTTCAGGAACGCCCCCGCGTCCACGTCCGAAAGGTACTTCCAGCCGCACCCCTCAAACGTCCGCCCAACATGATTGCCGACTATCTGAATGTAATGCGGGCAGCGCTTCTGGGTACCCAGGTCCGTAAGAAACTCTTCCAACAGGTCTCCCAGTGGTCTTTGCAGCACCTCTTTGACTGCTTTCGATGGAACTCTCCCCGAGCGCTCACTTTCGCGCTCTTTGATCAATTCGGACAGTCGCTGCTGGGCGCTTTGCTTGTCCGTTGTGCCGAGAGCAATGTCCGCCGTCTTCGTCTCCCACGGCATACGCAACC
>JBEKUF010000132.1:0-9523 GCA_049515295.1 Verrucomicrobiia bacterium
GTGCTGATTCCCAACACCTGGGCAGCGATCTGCGCCAGCACCGTGTCGCTACCCGTGCCCAGATCGGTCGCGCCCATGAGCAGGTTAAACGAGCCGTCCTCGTTCATCTTGATGCGCGCCGACGCCATATCGATCCCCGCAATGCCCGAACCCTGCATCAGGCACGCCATGCCGATGCCGCGCTTGATCTTCGCGTTCGGGTCACGCTTCTGGTACAGCCGATGTTTCTTGGTCCAGCCAATCGCCGCCGCGGCGCGGTCGATGCATTCATCCAGGCCGCAGCTCTGAATCGGATTGTCGTGCCCTTCCTTCCCCTCGCCCAACGCGGCAAACATCGGATTCGTCTCACCCTTCTGGATGTGGTTCTTCTTGTGGAGTTCAATCGGATCAATGCCGAGCTTGTCCGCGATCATGTCCATCACCTGTTCGAGGGCAAACGCGCCCTGGGTCGCGCCGTACCCGCGATACGCGCCCGTGACCGGCAGGTTCGTGTACACCGAATCACCCCAGAACCGCACGTTCTTGCTGCGGTAAAATGGCAGCGTCTTGCTGCCGACGTTCGTGAGCAGCGTCAGCGAATGCCCGCCGTACCCACCCGTCCAACTCGTCACCCGCTGGTCGATGGCCGTAAACGTGCCGTCCTTCTTCACGCCGATGGTCATCTTGACGATCGACGGGTCGCGCGTGCGGCTGGCGATAAACTCCTCGCGACGCGTGTACTCGATTTTTACGGGCCGACGCGTGCGCACGGTGATCAGCGCGCACAAATCTTCGAGAATAATCTCCTGCTTCGAGCCGAACCCGCCGCCGATGCGCGGTTTGATGACGCGAATCTGGTTGACAGGAATCTGCAGGCATTGCGCCACGATACGGCGCGCGTGCCACGGCACCTGCGTCGCTGTACGCAGCACGATGCGATGGTTGTCGTCGAGGTAGCCGATGCACACGTGCGGTTCCAGCGGACAATGCTGCGCATACTGCGTTTCGAATTCCTCCTCGACGACAAAGTCGGCTTCCTTCAATCCGTTCGCGATACTGCCGACCTCGACGTCGTAGTGCGCCGCGATGTTGTGCTTGCGGTCGTGAATACCGTCGGCATCCGGCTCGTCATGGATCATCGGCGCGCCGTCTTTCATGGCCTCGCGCACGTCGAACACTGCCGGCAGCTCTTCGTACTTCACATTGATCAACTTCAACGCCTGCTCGGCAATCTCCGAAGTTTCGGCGGCAACGCAGGCCACGCGGTCGCCAACAAATCGCGCCTTCGTGTCGAACATGAAGGAATCGTAGGGCGACGGCTCCGGATACCCCTGCCCGGCCGTCGTGTGCGGCACGCGCGGCACGTTCTTGTACGTCAACACGATCACCACGCCGGGCAACTTCTCCGCCGCGCTCGTATCAATGTCGAGAATCCGCGCGTGCGCGTGCGGACTCCCAAGGATTTTCGCATGCAGCATGTTCTTCAGGAAAATGTCGTCGGTGAACTGCGCCGATCCCGTGACCAGCCCAATCCCGTCCACCCGCCACGGGCTCGTGCCAACTGATTTCTTTTCAAACGGAAGTGTTGTGGATTCGCTCATACTTGTGCTCCCTCAACGTCGCCACGTGGTTGCTTGTCGCGTGACGGCAGTTGCGGTTACGCCGCGGTGCCTCCCTTGGCTTTGCGCATTTCTTCGGCGGCGGTGAGGACGGCGGCGATGGGTTTGACGTAGCCGGTGCAGCGGCAGATGACGCCCGAGAGCGCATCCCGCACATCGGCGTCCGTCGGGTTCGGATTTTGGTCGAGCAATTCCTTTGCTGACAGGATCAGGCCCGGCGTGCAGAAACCGCATTGCGCCCCGCCCTCATCCAGGAACGCCTTCTGGAGTGGATGGAGCGTCCCGTCGTTTTTTGACAGGCCCTCGATGGTGTCGATCTTCTTGTTCTGGCAATGCGCGGCGAGCACGACGCAGGAGTTGACCGTGCGCCCGTTCAGCAACACGGCGCAGATGCCGCAATCGCCGTTCGAGCAGCCGACCTTCACGCTCGAGTAACCTTCCCGCCGCAACAGGTCAAGCAGCGTGTCGGTGGGCTGGCAGATGAACTCCTTCGGCTCGTTGTTGATCGTCACGTGCAAATTCATACTCGTCTCCTTCGGGGAACTGAACTCAGCGGAACAACCGGCAGCGGCACTCCATAGGCCGCGCGCCGTTCGCGGACGCCGAACCCGATCGCTTGGCGTGGTGTCGCGGTCGGCGGACAGGCGAGATGGCGAATCGCATCGAACACAATTTTGAACTGGGCATCGGACTTTTTCTCCCACTCTTCCAATTTCGCGGCGAGATCAGCATGGGACGCGAGCAATTGGCGCAACCGGACAAAGATCCGCATGATCTCGACGTTCACCCGGATGGCGCGCTTGCCATGCAGGACGCTGCCCAACATCGCCACGCCCGGCTCCGTGAAAGCGTAGGGCAGATGCTGGATATGTTCACCGCGCTTGAAGCTCACAATTTGTGACCTTAAACGCGCAATCTCTTGGCGCGTAAGCTGAAACATAAAGTCCGACGGGAAACGTTCGGCGTTACGTTTAACCGCTTGAACAAGCGCCCGCGGTTCGACTCCGTATAACTCGGCCAGATGCGAACTGAGCATCACCTTCTGGCCGCGCAGCAGAAAAATCCGGCGCTCGATGCGCTCGATCGGGATCACGGAAGACCCGCTCACAGCACCTTTCCCTTCGCCTGCTGATACGCCTCGGCAATGGCCCGGCGCACCAGCACACCGCAAATCTGCTTGCGATACTGCGCCGTGGCGCGAACATCCGACACCGGCTGAATCAAATCCCCGGCCTTGGCGCTCACGGAATCCACCAGCGCTGCATCCGTCGGTTTGCCCATCAACTCCTGCTCCAGCGCCGCCAATCGAACGGGCGCGGACAGTCCTCCCCCGACCGCGATGCGGACTTCAGCACATTTCTTCCCGGTCATCTTCAAGACGGCGACCGTGTTCAATATCGCCACGCTATCGCCATCCGTCAACGCCACGCGTTGCAGTGATGCGCCGGTGCTACCGCTCGGCAGCTTCGCCGAAAAATCGGCGGCGATTTCCGCGTTACCCAGGACGGCGCGGTTCTCCTTGGAGAAAAACTGCGCCAGCGGCACCACGCGTTTGCTCTTGCCGTGCACCGTCACCTGCGTGTCCAGCGCCAACAGGGCCGTCAGCAAATCAAAATAGGTCGCGTAACCGAACAACACGTCCTGTAACGTGGTGGTGTTACGCTGGATCTTGGTCGAATATGCCCGCGCCGCCTTCGGCAACAGACCATTCAATGCCGCGTTCAATTCTTTCGACGTAACGATCTGCTGGAACGTCGCCGTCCCGCCGATGGCGATTTTCCGGCCCTCGAGTTTCACATAGTCGAGCCCGACGGCTGAGACATCGACCAGGCAGGTTGCCGTCCGCAATTTGCTGGAAATCAGGTGAAATGCGCCCGTGACGGGGACCGGCACTTGCTCGTGGTCCTTCCCCAGTTTTTTCAGCGCATCTCGAAGAGAGGTGGCGTAATGGTATTCTCGAACGTTGGCAAACATGGCATCTGTCCTGACGCTACGGGTTAACAGTCAAATCTCCGACAGCCTACACGCCGGCCTATTTCTTGACCAGAATTATTTCGCCAGAGCCGGTCAGCGTGGCCGTGGCACGTGCCGCGCTCGTTGACCGCGCCCACTTTTTGTCTCGCGCGACGCCATGGCTGGTGTAGATTTGGTCCCGAGACACAACTCGTGGGCCTGTAGCTCAGCTGGTTAGAGCAGGGGACTCATAATCGGAAAACACTGTTTTTGCTGCTTTTCGCAATGATTGCTTATCCTTTGCAACAATGACTCAGGCAAGAGGTTGCGAAGGGTTGTGCGTCCGTTTTGGTTAGCTGCGATTTGCCCCAAAAAGGTCATCCAGTATCAGATCGCAGTATCAGATTTTACCTTGCGAACACTTTACTGAGCTTCCACGGCGCGAAATCTTAGAAGCCCGCCGGCTCAGGCTCGCCGAGCACTGTCACAGGTGGAGCGCAGGAACGAGCAAGACCTTTACAGGCGTAGGCGAGCCGTACAATCGAAAGGCGACTCGCGCGAAGCGTTTGAATACGCTTTGCCTTTAGGCTGACGGATTCGCGGCATTCACACCACATCGCGTCAGTCGGGCCAAGGTTCGTCGAGCGGAACGGATGATTGATCGTGCCATTCGGGGAAGCGGTCGAGCGCGGACAACTTGGCGCGGTCGTTGAGGGCGGCGACGAGGGCGGACGCAGTTCCGAGTCCTGTTACCTGAGTTGGGGTGCAACTGATCGAGGATCGGTTGCATCGTACACTCCATGTGCGCGGCCTCGTCTTGAAATGCCGTCTTGAGTTTGCCATGCAGGACGGCAGTTCCTGTCTCCTGAATTCTGATTTTTGCCCTGCGCTACTTACCCGCCAAACTGAATCCCGAACGGCTGCCCCACCGCGTTCAACTGCGCCAACACTTCCTGCGGGCTGCGGCCCATCTGCTGGAGCAACGCGGCGTAGTTGCTGATGGCGTCCTGCAAATGCGGATGCTGTTGACCGGTAGCGATTGTGAACTTGAGGAATATCGCCAGATGCCGTCGCATCAAGGGCTCGGCTTCCGTCAGCCGGTTGGTGGCTTGCAGCAATCGTGCGAGGTTGTTAAGGTGCATGGCGACCTTGGGATGCTCCGGGCCGAAACCCTGCTCATCAATCGCCAGCGCCCGCCGCGTCAGCGGCTCGGCCTCCGCCAGTCGGTTGGTGGCTTGCAACAATTGCGCCAGGTTGTTGAGGCTTGTCGAGACGGACGGATGATTCTCACCAAGACTCTTCACAAAGATTGAAATCGCCCGTCGCAACAGTGGCTCGGCTTCTGCCAGTCGGTTGGTGTCCAGCAACAAGAGCACGAGGTTATTGATGGCCGCGGCCACGATGGGATGCTCCGGGCCGAAACTCTGCTCATTAATCGCCAGTGCCCGCCGTAGCAACGGCTCGGCCTCCACCAGTCGGTTGGTCTCCTTCAGCGAGCCCGCTAGGGCATTAAGAATGATGGCAACTGTAGGATGCTCCGGGCCGAAACTCTGCTCATTAATCGCCAGTGCTCGCCGCAGCAACGGCTCGGCTTCCACCAGTCGGTTGGTGTCTTGCAGTAAATGCGCGAGGTTGTTAAGGTTCATGGCGACGTTGGGATGCTCCGGGCCAAAACTCTGCTCATTAATCGCCAGTGCTCGCCGCAGCAACGGCTCGGCCTCCGCCAGCCGATCGGTGTCGTAATATAATGTCGCAAGGTTGCTGATGGTTACGGCCACGATGGGATGCTCCGGGCCGAAACTCTGCTCATTAATCGCCAGTGCCCGCTGCAGCAGCGGCTCGGCCTCCGCCAGCCGGTTGGTGCGTTCCAACGATTGCGCGAGGTTGTTGAGGTCTCGGGCCACGTAGGGATGCTCCAGGCCGAAACTCTGCTCATCAATCGCCAGCGCCCGCCGCATCAGCGGCTCGGCTTCGGCGTAGAGGCCGGCGGCAATGAGAAAGTAGGTTAGTTGATTGGCGGCAGACGCGACGCGTTCCTTCTCACGACTAGGGGCCGCTAACCACGTCGCAAACGAAGTGAGATATTGCTTCCCCATGGTGCGCTCGACATTCAGTCCGACCCAGTAGCGCATCAGCTCTTCCTGATCGCGCTCGTGAATCAGGAGGAACCGGTCGATATCCAGCAGGCAGGCACGGAGGCGGGTAAATAGCTCCGCATTCCAGAGCAGCCACGGCAGTTCGTCGCAACTGCGGGCGGTGACCGGTTCTGGCTCGAAGTAATCCGCTAGTTGGATGCGCAAATCGTCCTGCCGGTCCTGGTCCGGCACAAACGCGGTGGCGACGGCGGCGCGCAGGAAGTCGTGAGCAAAGTTGAGGATGCCGCCCCGGTCCACCAGTCCTTCTTCCAGTGCCGCGCGCAGCGGCGCCCAAGTCGCCAGCGGCTGTTGCGGCAAGTCAGCGGGACGGAGCAAGCGGAGCAGTTCCGTTTCGGTCAGGCCGCGGCGAGTCGCCCAGATCAGGCCGAGCGCCTCGCTGACCAACCCCGGCCGGTCGTGCTCGTAGTCGCGCTGGTACCGGGCCAGCACGTTGCGCAGCAGCGCCGGGATGTCGGGTGCGGCAAGGTAGTCCCCGAGACGTTCGTCGAGCCGGTCGTGGGTACCGGTGACACGCAGTTCGTCGAGGAGGATCTTCAGGTAGAGCGGGTTGGCGGCGGCAGGCGCGGCGGCGAGGCGTTCGAGCCGGGGGGCATCGAGCTTCTTGCCGAACCGGGCGAGGTAATCGGCGATCATCCGGCGGCGTTCGTCGGGCGTGAGCGGTTCGACGCGGAGCGATTCCCAGCGGCGTTGTTCCACCACCGTCAGGGGGTCGCCGGGCAAGGTCGAGACGATCAGCCGTAGCGCACCGGTGAACGGGTGCACCGGCAGCCAGCCGAGCAGTCGGGCATGGTCGCGGTCGTCGAGTTGGTTGAGCGCGTCGACCACGACGAGGCAGCGGACGCCGTCGCGCTCGGCCTTGAGACGGGCCTTGACCAGCCAGACGGGGAACGTCTTCAGCAGGTCGTCGTGGGTGCGGGGGAGTTCTTCGGGGTCCGCGATCCAGCGCTTGATCTCGGCGATGAGCCGGGTCATCAGCCGCCAGTGTTCGGCGCTGTCGGGTATGCCGCCGATGTAGTGCTGGAAGATGAAGTCGTGCGGGTGCCCCTGACGCCAGAGTGCGAGCCAGTTGGCCAGAAGGGAGGATTTGCCACTGCCGGAGTCGCCGAGGACCACCAACGGGGCGCCATCGCCCGCCGCGTGACGGTCGAGCGCCGTGAAGTAGTCGATCCGGCCGATATAGGTGCGGCGGCGAATCTCGGCGAAGGCTTCATGGTCCCGCGCCTCGCGGTCCAGCGGGTTGGGAATGCTCGCGATCGGGAACTGCGCATCAACGACGGCCTTTAGGTCTTCCAAAACCAACTCGGCGAGCCGGCGCGGGTTCGGATAGTTTTCCCGCACGTGGCAGACGTCCTCGTCCCGTGCGTGGCGGACGCTGGCTTTGAGTTGTTCCAGCCTGGTTCGGGCTTCCGGCGTTTCGCTGACGAAGTCAGAACGTTGCGCGGACGGCACTTGGTCGAGATAGGCCGGGTCGCGAAAGTAAAAGAAGGCGCGTCCGTGCATCTGTTCTTCGCGCAGAACGCCGTGGACAATCTCCAATTCGGTGACGCTCCGGTCGCGCAGGTTGACGAGCCAAGGCTGCTCTTCAAGGAGGTCGGCGGTGAAAGCGTCGTCGCCGGGCACCCAGCCGTAGCGTTCGCCGAGAAGGCCGATGAAGAACGGGCGGCAGGCGCGGATTTCGTCGAGGCAGAGCTTGAGGGTTTCCTTGCGTGTGCTCTGTTCCTCGGCGATGCCCCAGCGCAAGTCCACCTCGACCAGTTCGACCTGACGCTCCCGGCAGAACCGGCGCAGTTCGGGCCAAGTATGGGTCATCAACTCATCGCGCTCCCCCATCATGTCGCGGAACGTGGAAGAGACAAAGACGCGGATACGGCGATTAACGGTGGAGTCGGATGGAGAATTGTCCGGGGGCATTGGAATGAATCACTCCAACGGTTGCGGCCGTGCCTCGCGCCATTCGGGAAACCGTTCGAGATTGGGCAGCTTGGTGCGGTCGTTCAGGGCTGCGACCAGAGTGGTCAAGAGTTCCAAGTCCTGAGTCCTGAGTCGAGAGCGCAGATGATCGAGGACCGGTTGCATTGCCCATTCCGCGAAGGCGGCGTCGTTCTGCAATGCCGTTTTGAGTTGACCTAAAACAAATGTGGATTGTGAATCTATTAGCGTAGATTGGTCTTGCCCCAGTGTGGCGAAGAGGAGTTGAAACAAGAGAATGCGCGGTACGACATACGGAGGCCCTTCAGTATGGTGTTCCCAAGCCTTGGCCACTTCCTCTCGCGCTTCACGGTCGCGTCCTGTCAGGATCAAGACTCGGGCCAAATGGCAGTGGTTTCCGGAAAGTTCAAAGTTATTCTGTATAACTCTTTTTAGGAGCAACTCAGCTTCAGAATACTCTCCAAGTCGGTAGAATGTTCCAGCCAATTGACGAAGCACCAGTGGTGATGCATAGTTGTTTGCCGCTTGTGCCTTAAGATACCGCAGATGCAAAACTCGCGCTTCCTCAGTCTTGCCAATTTTATCGAGGAGGCCAGCGAGATTATTAACTGTTCGTAGAGTGTCGGGGTGGTCGCAGCCCAGTTTTTGTTCATAACCTGCGAGCGCTTCGCGAAACAATGTTTCGGCAGTCGTCGTATTCCCATCACGTTCCATATAACAGGCTAGATCCTGCTTGGCGATAAGGATGTTAGGGTGATCAGCGGGCAGAAGATGTCGGTAACCGCCAAGGACTCGATCCATCATCCGAATGGCTTCTTTGCTATTACCTTTTCCGCACACGATCATGGATAGGTTGTGCAAACTTCTGAAGGTATCGATGTGCTCCGGTCCTAAGACCCGCTCGCGCGCCTCCAGCGCCCGCCGATGCAATGTCTCCGCGCCCGCGTCGTCGCCTCTACGCTGGAGCAAAAAGGCCAGGTCGTTCACCTTCCCTAGCGTGTCGGGATGCTCTGATCCCAAGCCCCGTTCGCTGGCCTCCAGCGCCCGCCGATACAACGGCTCTGCACCCGCATAGTCGCCTTTGCTCTCCAGCATTCCGGCCAAGTTGGTTACGATGGTCAGCGTATTGGGGTGATCCGGCCCCAAGACCCGCTCGAAGGTCTCCAGCGCCCGCCGATACAACGGCTCTGCACCCACATAATCGCCTTTGGTCGCCAGCAATAAGGCGAGGTTACTCACACTGGTCAGCGTGTCGGGGTGATCCGGCCCCAAGACCCGTTCGCTGGCCTCCAGCTCCCGCCGATACAACGGCTCTGCACCCGCACAGTCGCCTTTGTGGCACAGCAAGGTTGCTAGGCAGCTCAGGCTGGCGAGCGTGTCGGGGTGATCCGGTCCCAAGACCCGCTCCAAGGCCTCCAACGCCCGGCGGAAGAGCGATTCTGCGTCCGCGTAGTCGCCTTCGTGGTACAGCAAGACGGCCAGATCGTACACGCTACGTATCGTGTCGGGGTGATCCGGCCCCAAGACCCGTTCGCGGGCCTCCAATGTCCGGCGGTTGAGCGGCTCTGCACCCGCATAGTCGCCTTTGTGGCACAGCAAGACGGCTAGGCCGTTCACCTTCCCTAGCGTGTCGGTATGCTCATGGCCCAAGCCCCGTTCGCTGGCTTCCAGCGCCCGCCGATACAACGACTCTGCCCCCGCGTAGTCGCCTTTTCGAAGCAGCAAAAAGGCCAGATTGTTCACGCTGACAAGCGTATCGGGGTGATCCGGCCCCAAGACCCGTTCAAAGGCCTTTAACGCCCGGCGGTGGAGCGGCTCTGCACCCGCATAGTCGCCTTTGTGACACAGCAAGGTGGCTAGGCCGTTCAGGCTGGCGAGCGTGTCGGG
>JBEKUF010000133.1:0-9469 GCA_049515295.1 Verrucomicrobiia bacterium
AAAAAAACAAACTCTTCAGCGTCCCCCGATGACGAGTGACGATGAAGAGGCATCCACACAACCTGATTGCTCCCCCCATCTTCCCCCGCTCCCGACTTGCGCCGGGCCTCGGAGCTGGAATTGGCACCTTGTCTTCAGCCACCCTTGGCGACTGAACGGTTGCCGCGGTTTCTACGGGCCAGTCCCTCGACCGCTCTTGATGAGTTTGCCGTTCCGCCCCACGGCGGAACCGACGAGGGACTATATCAAAGAACATCGGCCTGTCAATGCCCTCAGATGTAGTACATCTCGGGGCGACTCTTGGCTTCTGTACATAGCTGTTCGAACGTCACGTCGTCCGCCGCCCGTTCGGCGGCCTCCTGGATGCGCCGCCACGCCCGCTTGATTTCCTCGGGGCATCGCGCCTCCCTCAGCAACGGCATCTCCAATACGTCCCCCTGGACCGCCCGCAGAACGTCCCCAACCGTAATCTCTCGCGGTGCCTTGGCCAGCGCGTACCCGCCCGCTTTTCCCCGCCGGCTCTGGATGAGTCCCTTGCTTTTCAACTCGATCAGGATTTGCACGAGGTAGTTCGCCGGGATCGCCTCGCTGGTCGCAATTTCCTCAATCCGCAGCGGCCGCACGCTCGGATGATGAAGCGCCAAGGCCTCCACCGCCCGACATGCATAATCACTCTTAACCGATGCCTTCATGTAATCCTGAGTATCTTACCAATATTGCTTTATTTTACCATCTCTCGGTGTCTTGTCAATCCCCCATTTCCCACCTGAAATAATCCTGTAGAACATTCTCGCCTATCGCCACTTATACAAGAAAAAAAAGTGCGGTATTTTGCACGAATATCGTTGCAGAATTGTCTGAACTTACGCTATATTTTTTGCATCAAAGGAGGAGGGGGTTGCTAATGTCCGGCAAGCTTCTGGAAAGAACGCGTACTGTGGAAAAATCACTTTCAAAACATCGAGATCGGGTGGTCCAAACTCTTGGGGCCAGCGACTACACCGCTGACAAAATACAAAAGCTCGAGGGTGTGGAGGCGGTGCGCAAGCGTCCCGCGATGTACATCGGCGATACGGGCGAACGCGGCCTGCATCATCTCGTTTACGAGGTCGTCGACAACTCCATTGACGAAGCCCTCGCGGGTTTTTGTAAACACATCGATGTCGCAATCCATGTCGACAACTCCATCACCGTCGTCGACGACGGCCGCGGCATTCCCGTCGACATGCACAAGACGGAGAAAAAGCCCGCCATCGAGGTCGTGCTCACGTTGCTGCACGCCGGCGGCAAATTCGACAAGAAATCCTACACGGTTTCCGGCGGGCTCCATGGCGTGGGCGTGACCTGCGTGAATGCGCTCAGCGAATGGCTCGAAGCCGAAGTCAAGCGCGACGGCAAGGTCCATCACATGCGCTTCAAACGCGGCAAGACCGCGTCCAAACTTGAGGTCATAGGCAAAGCCAAGGGCACGGGCACGAAGATTACCTTTAAAGCCGACAGCGAAATCTTCCCGGTCATCGAGTACAAGTACGACATCCTGGCCAATCGGCTGCGGGAACTGGCGTTCCTGAATCGCGGCATCGAAATTACCCTCAAGGACGAGCGGAACAAACGCGAAGACCTCTTCAAGTTCAATGGCGGCATCGAAGAATTCATCAAGCACATCAACCGCGCCAAGGAACCGCTCCACCCAAAGGTCATCTACGTCTCCAAGGAGAGGGATGGCATCGCCGCCGAGGTCGCCCTGCAATACAACGAAGGCTACAACGAGTCGGTCTATAGCTACGCCAACAACATCAACACCATCGAAGGCGGCACCCATCTGAGTGGGTTCCGCTCCGCACTCACCAAGGCCATCAACCAGTACGCAAAATCCAACAACCTGTTGAAGGAAAAAGATCCCACGCTCTCGGGCGACGACTTGCGCGAAGGTCTTACCGCCGTCATCAGCGTCAAGGTTCCGAACCCGCAGTTCGAGGGCCAGACCAAGACCAAACTCGGCAACGGCGAGGTCGAAGGCATCGTCAACTCCATCGTCTACGAAGGGATCACGACATTCTTCGAGCAGAATCCGCCGATTGCCCGTCGCATCGTCGACAAGTCGCTCACCGCCGCGCGCGCCCGCGAAGCCGCCCGCAAAGCCCGCGAGGCCGTCCGCAAAGGCGCGCTCACCGGCGGCGGACTCCCCGGCAAATTGGCCGATTGTTCGGAGCGCAACCCGGAATTCTGCGAACTCTACATCGTCGAAGGTGATTCCGCCGGCGGCTCGGCGAAACAGGGCCGCAACCGCCAGTTCCAGGCCGTCCTGCCGATCCGCGGCAAACTACTCAATGTCGAAAAGGCCCGAGACGATCAGATGTTCAACAATAACGAAATCCGCGCGATGATCACCGCCATCGGCACCGGCATCGGCGAAGGCGACGGCGAAGGCCAGTTCAATATCGAGAAACTCCGTTACCACCGCATCGTCATCATGACCGATGCCGACGTGGACGGTTCGCACATCCGCACATTGCTGCTGACGTTCTTCTATCGCAAGATGCCGAAGCTGCTGGAGTCGCCCGGCTACGTGTACATTGCGCAGCCCCCGCTCTACAAAGTCAAACGCAAGAAGCGTGAAGAGTACGTCGAGAACGACGACCAGATGAGCCGCATCCTCATCGAACTCGGCTCCGAAGACTCGCGCCTGTTCCGTCTCCGGGACAAAAAGGAATTCTCCGGGCAGCAGCTGGTCTCCGTCCTCGAATCGTTGCAGGAACTGGAGAAGCTGGTTGACACCACCGAGCGGCGGGGCATCAAGTTCGAAGACTACCTCGCCGCCCGCGATGAAAAGTCCGGCGAGTTCCCGTCCTATGCGATGCGCATTAAGGAGAACGGCGTCGTCCGCTTCGAGTTCGCGCGCACGGACAAGGAATGGTCAAAGCTTTGCGACAAATATGACGTCGACCTCGACGAAGAGGCCGCTCCCGAAGCCAAGAACGGCGACAAAGACCAGGCTCCGCAAGCCAGGCCGCTGGAGTTGACCGAGTCCAACAGCATCCAGTCCGCCATCGAAGCCCTCGAGAGAAAGGGCTTCAATCTTGAACACTACGCCGCCCAGGAAAAACCTCTCTTCGAGTTGGTGGAGGGCAGCACGGTTGCGGAAGCCGTGGAGGGCGAGGCCCTGCCGGCCGACTCGTCCGCCAAAGCCTTGGCGAAGGCGGATCCTGCCGCTTCCAAGAAGCCCGACGCCAAAAAGCCGAAAGCAAAGGCCGAGGAACGGCGTTCGGAGATCCATTCCATTCCCCAGATTCTGGAGCAGATCAAGGAGATCGGCAAACGCGGCCTCGCGATCCAGCGGTATAAAGGGTTGGGTGAGATGAATCCCGAGCAGCTGTGGGAAACCACGATGGACCCCGAGCGCCGTAAGATGTTGAAGGTTGTCATCGAAGACGCGGCCAAGGCGGACGATATGTTCACGGTGTTGATGGGCGACGAGGTCGCGCCACGCCGGCAGTTCATCGAGGATCATGCACTGAACGTCCGCAACCTCGACGTCTAATTCGCGCCGTGACACCCGAAGCCCAGGACTTGATCAACCTCCGGCTTGCGCAGGCCGCGGAAAGCCTCAAGGAGGCGCGTCTGCTGATCGACCAAAAGATGTGCCGGGGCGCGATGGACCGGGTGTATTTCACGATGTTTTATTGCGCGTGCGCGCTGTTGGCGACGAAGGAGTTCGGACCGTCCCGTGACGGCAATGTGGCCGCCAAATTTCATCGGGAATTCGTCAGAACAGGCCTGATCCCCCGCGAGATTGGCGAGCGGTTCAAGAAGGCGACACAGTTGCACGAGGATGCCGGCATCGGCCCGCAACCACCGCCGGATTGCCAGCGGATGAAGGAACTGGTGGCCGACGCCGAGAATTTTGTAACAACAACCAAGCTGTTCGTGGGGAAACAGTAGGAACCAGTCATGTACGCACAAAATGAAAAAGTTTCGCCGGTCAATATCAGCGAGCAAATGCAACAAGCCTACATCGATTACTCGATGTCGGTCATCGTCGGTCGTGCCCTGCCCGACGCCCGCGACGGCTTGAAGCCGTCGAATCGCCGCGTGCTCTACGCGATGCACGAACTCGGTTTGCTGCACAACCGCTCCTATTCGAAATGCGCCAAGGTCGTCGGTGAAGTTCTCGGCAAATATCACCCGCATGGCGACGCCAGCGTCTACGACACCCTCGTCCGCATGGCGCAGGATTTTGCCATGCGCTACCCGCTCATCGACGGCCAGGGGAATTTCGGCTCGATCGATGGCGACCCGGCCGCGGCCTACCGGTATACGGAATGCCGTCTCGAACAAATTGCCGAGGAGTTGCTCGCCGACCTCGATAAAGACACGGTCGATTTCCAGCCCAACTTCGACGAGAAGGAAAAGGAACCCGTCGTCCTGCCGGCGCGCATCCCGAACCTTCTTGTCAACGGCAGCACGGGCATCGCGGTCGGCATGGCCACGAACATTCCGCCCCACAATTTAGGCGAAATCACCGACGCCTGTTGCGCGTTGATTGACGATCCGGAGACTGACGTCAAAGACGTTGCGAAGTTTATCAAAGGCGCCGACTTCCCGACGGGTGGCATGATCTGCGGCAAGCAGGGCATCAAGGATTACCTGCTCACCGGCCGCGGCAGCCTCAAGATGCGCGGACGTGTCGGGATCGAGGAGGTCAAGGGCGGCAAGGAACGCCTGATCATCTCGGAGGTCCCGTACAACGTCAACAAGGCCACGCTGATCGAACGCATGGCGGAACTCGTCAACGAAAAGAAGCTCGACGACATCAGCGATATCCGTGACGAGTCCAACAAGGACGGCATCCGCGTGGTAATCGAGTTGAAGCGCGACGCCATTCCGAAGGTCGTCATCAACAACCTCTACAAGTACACGCAACTCGAAGACACGTTCGGCGTCATCATGCTCGCGATCGATCACGGTCGTCCGCGCACGATGAACATCAAGCAGATGATCGAATGCTACATTGCGCACCGCAAAGAAGTCATTACCCGCCGCACGAAGTTCGAACTGCAAAAGGCTGAGGAACGCGCCCACATCCTTGAAGGCTTCCGCATCGCGCTCGACAACATCGATGCCGTCGTCAAGATTATCAAGAACGCTGACGACCGCGAGGACGCAAAGAAGAAGTTGATGGACAAATTCAAGCTGTCCGAACTTCAATGCAACGCCATCCTCGAGATGCGCCTCTACCAGCTTACCGGCCTCGAACGCGACAAGATCGAGGAGGAATACCTCGAACTCATCAAGCGCATCGAGTACCTCAAGGGCCTGCTCGCCAGCGAGAAGAAGCTCATGGGCGTCGTGAAGGCCGAGCTACTCGAAGTCAAGGAGAAGTACGCCGATCCCCGTCGCACCGACATCGTGGCCGACGAAGGCGAGATCAACATCGAAGACCTCATCGCCAACGAAGCCTGCATCGTCACCATCTCGCACCAGGGTTACATCAAGCGCACCGCCGTCAGCGCCTACCGCTCGCAACGCCGCGGCGGCAAGGGTGTCATTGGCATGGAACAACGCGAAGAAGATTTTATTGAGCATCTCTTCACCTGCTCCACGCACGATAATATCATGTTCTTCACGGATACCGGCCGCGTTTACGTCGAGAAGGTCTACGAACTTCCCGAGATGGGCCGCGCCGCCAAGGGCAAATCCATCGCCAACTTCCTCCAACTTCGCCCCGAGGAAAAAGTCGCGGCGCTGATCCGCATCAAGGAGTTCTCCGACAAGGACTATGTCGTCATGGCCACGCGCGCGGGAATCGTCAAAAAGACCGTCCTCAGCGCCTACGCCAACGTCCGCAAAGGCGGCATCATCGGCATTACCATCGAACAGGGCGACCGCCTTATCGGCGTCAAACTTACCAATGGCAACAACGAACTCGTCCTCGTCACCAAGGACGGCATGAGCATTCGCTTCCACGAAGAAGACGCGCGCGACATGGGCCGTAGCGCTGTTGGCGTCTGGGGCATCCGACCTGACAAAGGCGATTTCGTGGTGGGCGTCGAGATCGTCGATCCCAAGGCCACGCTCCTCGTTGCCGGCGAACACGGCATTGGCAAACGCACCCCGTTCGACGAATATCGCGTCCAGTCTCGCGGCGGCAAGGGCATCATCACCATGAAGACCACCGACAAAGTCGGCAGCGTCGTCGGCGCCCTCAGCGTCACCGACTCCGATGAAATCATGCTCACGACGTCCCAGGGCCAAACCGTTCGCACCAATTGCAAAGACATCCGCATCGCCGGCCGCAACACCCAGGGCGTCAAACTCATCAACCTCAACGAAGGCGACAAACTCGTCGCCATCGCCCGCGTCATCAGCGAGCAACAGGAAGAAGCCGCAGAAACAAGCGAGACGGAAAAGAAGACCTAGCCAATGCATCGCGTCACTTGGCGGCGCAGGTAAATTGGTCCATACAACGGTCTGCAGAAAGCCAAGAGAATTCCCTGCTCTTCTGGTAACATCCGGGGTATGCAGTCGCTTCTATTCTGGCTCGCGGTGGTAACGCTGCTGTTGGTGTTGGCAACCGTCATCGAGTTCGCCATCGGGAATCGTTCCCTGGCCCGGTTGGCAGACCAGCCACCATCCTCCGGTGAGCACGCACCGAGAGTTACCGTGATCATCGCCGCGCGGAACGAAGCCCGCAAAATCGAGCAAGGACTGCAATCGGTTCTCGCGCAGGATTACCCGAACATCGAGTTTATCGCCGTCGATGATCGTTCCACGGATGAAACCGGCGGGATTCTCGACCGGATCGCCATCAAAAAACCGCGCTTGCACGTCGTGCACGTCACCGACCTGCCCGGAGGTTGGCTCGGCAAAACACATGCGTTGAACCTCGGCGCGGAACATGCCACGGGCGAGCTGCTGTTGTTCACCGACGCCGACGTCGTGATGGAACGGACAGTCCTCAGCCGCGCCGTTACGTTTCTCCTCTGTGAAGGACTCGATCACCTTGCGGCAGGACCGAAACCAAAAATGCCGGGCACGTTCCTGAGCATGTTTGGTGGCGTGTTTATTCTGTTCTTCGGTCTCTACGCCAAACCGTGGAAGGCACGCAACCCGAAAAGTCCGCGCCATATCGGCATCGGCGCGTTCAATCTCCTACGGGCCGACGCGTACCGCGCCATCGGTGGTCATCGGGCGATTGCGATGCGCCCCGATGACGACATGAAGCTCGGCAAGCTGATCAAGAAGCACGGTTTTCGGCAGGAGATGGCGCTGAGCGGCGGGCTGATTGTGGTTGAATGGTACAGTTCGGTCGACGAGTTGATTCGCGGGCTGGAAAAGAATGCGTTTGCAGGCGTGGAGTACAACCTGCCAATCGTCGTGGCTGCGAGCATCGCCCAATTCCTCGTGTTCGTCTGGCCGTTGGTGGCGCTGGCGATCGTGCGCGGCCCAACGTGGTGGCTCAACCTCGCCATCGTTGCTCTGGTCGCGGCTCTTTACATGGACAACGCGCATTGCCATGGAGCGAAACGCTGGCATTGTATCGGCATCCCGGTTACGGCACTCTTGTTTCAATACATTATTTGGCGGGCCACGCTGAAGACGCTGTGGAACAATGGAATCGATTGGCGTGGCACGCATTACTCCCTGAACGAACTCAGAGCCAATAAAGTGTGAACAACAGAGCGGACATCAAATCGTTATCTCGCGAGGAACTGGCGGCACGCCTAGGTGTGCTGGGCGAACCCGCCTATCGCGCCGACCAGATTTTGCAGTGGATCTACGAGAAACAGGCGGACTCATTCGATCAGATGAGCAATCTGCCTGCTGCCTTGCGAGAGAAACTCGCTTCCGGCTTCGAGTTGAACGCCGTTCACACGCTCAAGACGCGCAGCGCGTCCGACACGACGGAGAAGTTCCTGTTCCAACTCCGCGACCACTCGCTCATTGAGACCGTGCTGATTCCGGCCACGCCGGGTCTGACCACCAGCAGCGACCGACACACGGTTTGCGTTTCGACGCAGGTCGGGTGCGCGTATGGCTGCAAGTTCTGCGCGAGCGGCCTGGACGGCGTGAAACGCAATCTGACGGCGGCCGAAATCGTCGATCAAGTATTGCAGATCCAGAAGCTCAGCGGCGAAAAGGTCAACAACATCGTCGTCATGGGCATGGGCGAACCTCTGGCCAATTACGACAATCTCCTGCGCGCGCTGAAGATCGTCAATGCGCCGTGGGGACTCGGCATCGGCGCGCGCAAGATCACGGTGTCCACGGTCGGCCTGGTCCCGCGCATCAGACAACTCGCCGATGAGCCGATGCAGATTCGCCTCGCGGTCTCGCTGCACGGCGCGACAGACGAGGTGCGCGAGAAAATCATGCCCGTAAATCGGAAGTTTCCCCTGAAGGAGTTGCTCGCCGCCTGCGATTATTACGTCAACACCAGGAAACGCATGATGACGTTCGAGTACATCCTCATCGACGGCGTCAACGACTCCCTCGAACAGGCGCACAAGCTCGGGGCCATCGCCAAGCGTCTTCACGCCAAGGTCAACCTCATTCCCTACAATCCCGTCGAAGGCCTCCCGTGGAAACGACCTGACCGCGACCGCTGCAAGATGTTCCAGCACACCCTCCAACCGCACGGCGTCACCAGCACCCTGCGCATCGAAAAAGGCACTGACATCAACGCCGCCTGCGGCCAGCTCCGGCTGCAACACGAGAAGTCATGAAGTCTCCCACCCGAGCCGGTTTGCTGCTTGGGGTCACATTTTTGTGCGGGGTTTGGTTATTCACCCGTGGCCTTGAGCAAGCAAGGTCCCGACAGTCGCTAGAGAAGGAGCGCGCGGAGCTAACAGATGAGTTGGTGCGGCTACAGGCTCATTTGGACGAGGAACGTCTCCAATGGTACTACGCATTTCGAGAAGTTGAAGAGGCCGACGACAGAGCATGGGACATGGCCGTGCGCAAAGTTGACAGTGAAATCGCTGCGAAATCAAACGCGTTGGCTAGCGTAGAACCCACTCTCGACCGCATAAGGCCCACCCAGCCGCATTGATTCTGTAACCTTCCTCACCTTCGCCGCGTCTCGTATTGATGAAGGGAACAACAAGGGAATGAAGACGCATACAAAAGCTTTAATCGGCGCGGGCATAATCGCGGCAGCAACCGTCGGGGGCTTCTTCGCCTTTTTGGCGCAAGCGGACACCAGCGAGATCGGCACTACCAATGGCCGGTTTGCCCAGAGACTGGCCAAGCTCGGCGTCACGGATGCGCAGAAGGCGCAATTGAAGACCATCCTCCGCAGTTATCAGCCGACCGTTGGGCCGTTGGTGAAAGAGGTCGTGACCGAACGGCGCGCACTGCGCGACACCATCCGCGCGCAAACGGTTGATGAAACCGCCATCCGCGCCCAGGCCGCCAAGGTCGCCTCCCTGGAAGCCGACCTGGCCGTGCAACGCGCCCACGTCGCCCA
>JBEKUF010000134.1:0-9448 GCA_049515295.1 Verrucomicrobiia bacterium
GGTTCGAGGAACGCGTGCTCGACGTGCTGGGTTTGCACCTTGACATTGACCGTGTGCGCGGCGTTCTTCCACGCTTCGTCGAAATTGCCGCGGGTGATCCCGGCCTGGCACAGCTTGTTCGGTTTCGGCGGATGCACCAGCGGCGCGTCCGGCGCCAACGCTTCCTCGGGCGTGAGCACGGGCTTGAGCACCTGGTAATCAACCCGGATCAGCCGGACTGCCTGACGGGCCGTGCGCTCGTCTTCGGCGGCCACCATCGCCAGAATGTCGCCCACGCAATGCGTCTCTTCGCCTTCGCCGATGAACACCGGCCAGTCGCGGTAGATCAACCCCACGCATTTTTCGCCGGGCACGTCGCGGGCGGTAATGATCCGTGTCACGCCGGGCAAGCGTTCCGCCGCGCTCGTGTCGATCTTCACCACCTTAGCCCGCGGGTGCTCGGAGAACACGAAGGCGCCATGCGCCATGCCCGGCACCTTGAGATCGTCGATGTAGTTCTTGTTGCCAAGTGCCTTGTCAGCACCCTCATACAGGATCAGCGACGTGCCGACCCGCCCCGATTCGTCAAGTGCCGGAAACTTCCCGCCATGATGCACCTTCCCGGCAAGCTCGATGGCGTCCATGATCTTGGTGTAGCCGGTGCAGCGGCACAAGTGCGGCCCCAGCCAGCGGGCGACCTCCTCGCGCGGCATGGCGGGATTCTGGTCAAGGATCCACTTGGCCCGCATGGCGATGCCGGGAATGCAGAAGCCGCATTGCAGTCCGCCGGTCGTCACGAATGCTCGCGCCAACAGCTCCCGCTCCGCGGGGGAGAGGCCTTCCAACGTCGTGACGGTCTTGCCGGCGACGGCCTTCGCCTTGACCACGCAGGAAAGGACGACTTTCCCATCGACCAACACGGCGCAACAGCCGCATTGCCCCATCGGTTGGCAGCCGTTCTTGGGAGAAACGATATCGAATTTGTCCCGAAGCAGATTCAGCAGCATCAACTCGTCGTCAACATCCGATGACACGAGCCGGCCGTTGAGCGTAAACCCAATCTCACGGGCGGTTGCGACCGTTGCCATATTGTAATTTTAGGCCAGACGCAGAACGAATCAAATCAAAACCTATTTGCAGCGCCGCTGGCGATCTGCCGCAAGAGGGTGCGGATGGGACAATGCAACGCATTCTCCGTGACCTTTGGGGAGTCATTCTGTCATCAGGCGGAATCCTCTTTCATGCGCTTGAATTCCGCCTGCGCACTTACTCAACCGACAACGGAATGGCCGTTCTTCGCTGACGCCTCGGAGATTACGGCACGATGCGTGTCCCCGTCTTGCCCTCCAGCGCCGCCGGGAGAACTTCGGGACAGGTGATGAGCGCTTCCGTCCCGCCGTTCTCGAGGAATTGGATGCACGCCTGGATCTTCGGCAACATCGAGCCGGGTTTGAAGTGGCCTTCCGTCATATACCGTTTGGCTTCCGCAACGGTCATGCGATCGAGCGCTTTCTGATCGGGCTTGCCGAAGTTGAGACTGACCTTTTCGACCGCCGTGGAAATCACCAGCAGGTCGGCGGCAATCTCTTTGGCAAGCACGGCTGAGGCGAGATCTTTGTCGATCACCGCCGCCGCGCCTTTCAGGTTGCCCTGCTCGTCCTCCACCACGGGAATCCCCCCGCCGCCGGCCGCCACGATGATATAGCCATCGCGAACCAATTGCTTGATGGCGTCCGCTTCGATGATGCGCGTCGGCTTCGGCGACGCCACCACACGCCGCCAGCCCCGCCCGGCGTCCTCGACCATGGTCCATTTCTCGACGCGCATGCGGTCGTCAGCCTCTTCTTTCTTGTAGAATTGACCAATCGGCTTGGTCGGCTTCTGAAACGCCGGGTCGTTCTTGTCCACCAACGCTTGCGTGACAATCGTGGCGACCGATTTCTTGAGTCCGCGCCGACGAAACTCGTTGTGCGTCGCCTGCTGAATCTGGTACCCAATCGCCCCTTGCGTGTCCGCGCCAATCGAGTCCAGCGGGACCTCGTGCAGCAGCCCGCGCGAATGTTCGCTGCGCAGCAGAATGAACCCGACCTGCGGGCCGTTCCCATGGGTGATGACGACGCGAAATCCCTGTGCCACGAGATCGACAATGTGTTGCACGGTCTCGACCACCGCGGCGTATTGGTCGGCTACGCCCCGGTGCGCTTCGTCTTTGATAAGTGAGTTACCGCCGATGGCTATGACTATAGTTTTCGTGTTTGTGGTTTTCATGAGTTGGAATCCTTGATGCCGACAGATTAACTCTTGACAAGACATTTGCCTAGTGAAATGTACGGCCCAACAACGGTAGGAAGCCTGCCAAGCAGGCCGAGCCAAATACGCCGCATCGAACGTAGTATGGGAGGCATCAAAAGAAAAATTCGCCATGAGCCGACTGAGCATTGTTGCAGTCTCTTGTTGTATTCTGGCGTCGGTTCTGCCGCCTTGCAGCTGTCGGGCCGAGGACCAAGCGACGGCCTTGACTCTGACGCGGACGGATGCGGACCGGCAAGGCCCGTTCTTCGCCGTCACCGAGGAAAACGATCTCTTCTCCAATCCGTTCACTGCTAACCACACGGATCGACACTACACGCAAGGGTTGAAGTTCACCTGGCTCAACGGCGACAATGATCTGCCGCAGTGGGCCAAAAAGCTCAGCGACGATCTCCCGCAATTAGGGCTCCACACCACCGCGCAGAATCTGGGTTACGTGTTCGGCCAGAACATGTACACCCCCCAGAATCTCCACCTGAGCACGCTGATCACCAACGACCGTCCCTACGCCGGCTGGCTTTATGGCGGCGTGTACCTTCAGCGGCGAGGCGACGTGGGCAATTCCGGCGTGCCCGTGGAAGAGAGTTTCGAGGTCGATTTTGGGACGACGGGCCCCAACTCACTGGCGGCTTGGGCGCAGACGACATTCCACGAGGGATTCGATACCACCGACGTTCCTCAGGGGTGGCACAATCAATTGATTGGCGAACCGGGCCTGTTGCTTAAGTACGAGCGCTTCTGGCGGTTCTCGCCCGACGAGGCCAGCGCGCGGTACGTCGATTTCATCCCGCACCTGGGTGGCGAACTGGGCAATATCATGATTTTCCAGAATCTTGGCGGCACATTGCGGGTCGGTGTCAATCTGCCCGATGACTTTGGCCTGCAACTGATCGATTCACCATCGTCGCTCGGCGGGGAGATCACGTCGAACTCCCCGCCGTTCTCGTTCTACCTCTTCGGCGAAGCAGACGGGCGGGCTGTCGAGCACAACCTGTTTCTTGATGGCAACTCCTTCCGTGGCGGCCCGAGCGTGGAACGAATCCCCTGGGTGGCTGACCTGATCTCCGGCGGCGCGGTGAGGATCTTCCGCCACCTGGAACTGAGTTACACGCGGGTCGTCCGCACCCATGAATTTGTCGGCCAGCACGAGCCGGATTTGTTTGGGTCCTTGGAAGCGAAAGCGATGTTCTTGTTCTGAGCGACGTGCCGCCTAGTCGTCGATCCGACCGCAGCCGTCAGTAGCGGCCGTGGGCGGGCACCCATACCCAGCCGCCATAACACCTCGCCCAATGCCCCCGAACCCAGCAACTCGGCGCCGAGGCGGTACCGCCCACCTGCCTGATATCCGAACCCAGCGGCCTTGCCACTCCTATGCGCCGCGAATCCAGATGTACTGCGGTCCCGGCGAAACGACGACCGTTTCCGTCGACGGTGGCGGCGGTGCGGTTTGTGCGGTGACCACGGCTCCCCCTCAGAAGGTGGATGTGGCTGAGCAACAGGCGCCTGCCGTTCCTAGCAGCAGCCGCTCAACACGAGGCTGCCGACAACCGCCAGAACCCAGGCACCGATGCCCAGCTGTTTGGGCGTTATTGTTATCCTCTTCACGCTCTTGCCTCCACAAGCGTTACAATTACAGTATTGTCCCGTCTGCAAATGCGCGCTTCTCAAACCACCGAAACATCACCTCGTCGATTATGTTTCGCGTTGCCAGTTAAACAGTATAAGTGTTTTGCGTCCAATATATTATGAATTCACATTGGGATTTGGCGTTAATTGGAGATTGACGAAATTGGACTTTGCAGGTTTAATATGAACCTCTTGCAATGCTGCGGCCGTTATGGTAAAGTGCTGTGGCATAGGTTTGAGAGTGTCCGGGTAGGGACACGCGCAGAAAAGGGTACTAAGGGCATAAGGGCAGAGGTATGAAAAGATTGGCGACTGTACTTGTCGCGTTAGCGCTATTCACTGTCGTATCAAACACCCGTGCGGTGGCCTCGCTCACGAGCGTGACCTACACGGGCAGCGCGCCTACCAATGTCAAAAGTGAAAAGGGCGTGACCCTCAAGGCGAGCGCGACGTTCACCGTTTCCAACCTTGATCTGATTATAGAGTTGTCGAATATCAGCACAAATGACCCCAGAAGTGCTTCCGATATTCTCACGGGCATCTTTTTCGATATCTCGACGAACCTGACGTTGACGAAAGTTTCGGCGGCCGTGGCGCCCGGGAGCAAGGTCATCGGCCCTCTGCTTGGCTACAACGGTGATGTTAGCGGACAGTGGGCATACAGAGGCAACTTGCCGACAGGCAGTTTGTCGAAGGACGCTCCCGGGGAATACGGCCTTTCGAGTACAAAGTTTTCGTTTTTCAAAAAGAGCAACCTCTTCTCCGACACAAAGTTCCCGCGAACCAGCCCGCTCAGCAGCGTTCAATTCGGCATCACGGACATGAGCGAGCTTGCCACCAAAGCCCAGGGCAGCATCAAAAACGCGGACCTCATCCAAAACACGATTGTACTCATTCTTAACGGATTGCCGGTCGACTTCTCACTGGCTGACATCTCCGGCGTCACTTTCGTGTTCGGCACGAGCGCGAGCATCAAAAAGGGAATTGATATCGGCGGCACAATGGTCGCTCAGATTCCCGAACCGAGCACAGTCGTGCTCGTCGCCATCGCCTTGGCCGGAGCGCTCACGCTCATCCGGTCCAGCGTGTGGCGGCGGTAGTCGTTCGATTCGCGCCAGCACCCAATAAGAGCTGGTTGATCCTGCGCACCCCCTCCTTCTTGTCACTGCCAATCAGCGTACCGTCGGCGGCGCATCCGCCAAAGAGGTGAGACCGCTTCCAGCCGGAAACGCCGGGAATGCTTGCTTCGGCCCTGTTACACGTCTGGTTTACTCCGCTGGCATACGCGCACGGCGAGATAAACCACCACGAGAATGTTGACTGCCAACACATAGCCCCGTGTCGCGGTCGCGTGTCGGACCAACTCATATGCCTCAATCGGCACAAAGGAAGACGTGATGAATATGGTCAGGTACTCCGCCCAAACCTTCTCCATCAGCAACCCAATCCCTTCGGTCAGAAGCAGCCCCGAGTACACAAATGAAGTTGTAACGATCAACTTGATATCGCGCTGTTTCACCAAACCCACCGCCACCAGCCATCGCTGGATGAACCGGCTGTGCACGTCCACCTGAAATACGTGCGCCCAGTGGGTGATCACCACCGTCGCATCCTTGTGGATCAGCGACAGCGCGCCCACCCCCACTAAAAACAATAGCACGCCCTTGACCAACTTCAGGATTGCGATGGCAATAAATCCGATGTCGTGACGTTTCTTCGTTCCCATGCGGAGGCGGTCACTATCGCAATACTTCTTGTGAACGTCGAGCAGTCTTATTGCGCTGTCGCTTTCATGGAAACACTTCACGGAAAGACCCCTAAAGCTCCCCCGCCGCGTAAATATTGAAAACATTGGCCTCTACCATTTCTAAGCTTGGCAAGTATCAGTGGCACGGTAATGCCCCGCAACTCAGTTTCCTGAGCGTCAATGACCCGATCGTCACAAACGGCACCGCGAATGCGCATGGAGGTTTGGAATTCGATTCACTACCAACCGGCACGCCTGATATTCTCGACATTGAGAGCTTGGCAATCGAAAACGCCAATAGTAACAGCGTTCTCAGCACCACACTGCCCCGATTGGTTTCGTACGGACAGTCAAAGGCCGGGTCAACCGGACCCGGCCTCTTCGAGTATCAGTTTTGGACCTCGTTACGGTCTTCCGCCCATCACCAATGACAGAATCGCTTTCACCGTGTGCAAGCGGTTTTCGGCCTGGTCGAACACGACCGATTGCGGCCCGTCGATGACAGCGTCCTCAACTTCCGCCCCGCGGTCGGCAGGCAGCGGGTGCATGTAGCAGGCTTCTTTCTTTGCGAGCTTCATCCGCTTCTCGGTGGCGACCCAGCTCTTGTACTTGTTGATGATCTTCATCCCCTCTTCCTTGCGTTTGTCCTCGGGCACGCCCTGGTCGGCGAGATATTGGTGACAACCCCACGACTTCGGATAACACACGATCGCATTTTTGAAGCCGTCGTCCATGTCGTGGGTGATCTCAAACTTCGTCTTGTTCTCCTTGGAGAATTTCTTGGCCGCTTCCATTGCCCGCGGCATCAAACTGAATTCCTTCGGATACGCCAGTGTGACGTCCATCCCGAAACGCGGCAGCAGCCAGATCAACCCCTGCGCCACACTGAGCGGACGCGCGTACGCGGGCGCGTACGTCCAGGACACTACACATTTCATGCCGCGCAGGTTCTTGCCGTACTTCTCGCGCATCGTCATCAAATCGGTAATGGCTTGCAGTGGATGATCGACGTCGTCCTGCAGGCTTACGACGGGAATCGACGCGTGCTCAGCCACCCCGCGCAGATACCCGTTGCCCATGCCGTAGAAGCAATTACGGATCGCGATGCCATGACCGTACCGCGACAGCACCTTGCCGGTGTCCTTCGGCGTTTCGCCATGGGAAATTTGCATTTTGTCGGGCGTCAGATCGTGCGCGTGGCCGCCGAGTTGCGTCATCGCTGCTTCCGTCGAGTTGCGCGTGCGCGTGCTCTGCTCGAAAAACATCATGAACAGTGTCTTGTCCTGCAGGAGGCGATGCGGTTCACCCAGCGCGAAGCGGCGCTTCAGGTCGCCCGCCACATCCAACACGGTTTCCAGTTCTTCCTTCGTCCAGTCCGGCGTCTCAATATAGTCCTTGCCTCGTAATAGCGTCTGCATGATCAGTGCGGTCTCCTCGTATGGGTTAATTCAGGCAAGAAATAACATTGCGCCAATCCGGAGGCAACCAGAAATGCACATCAAAAAAACCGGCGGCTCTGCGCTCCAGCGTCCAGAAGCCGCCTGCATCGCGGCGGCGGCCGCCCCAATCACCGACCAACGCTGCTGTTGGCTGGCACACCCGCTCGGGCAACCGTGGCGAACATGCCCAACTTCCGCGGCATGACATCCTGCTGCCTGAGCAGCAACAGATCCTTCGTTTGCAAACCAAACCGCCACTCTTGATTGACGGTCTTCACCGGCCCCCCCCAACGGTGGGCACTGAGATGGCGTTCGATGGAAAACTCCAACCCGACCTGAGTTTTCTTCCATGCCGCCGCTCGCACTTCAATCCGGCCCTGTGACAGTTTGTCCGGCATGCCGCCCGCGGGATACAGACGCTCGACATAACGACTAAACAGATTCTTGAACTTGTCGGTCGGCTCGCGCACCACATCCCACCTCGCGTACTCTTCCAGGAACGCCCGTTCGAGTCCGGGGAAATAATGAGGTCCGCAATACGACTTTCCGTCAACGTCCCAGCCAACGCCGGCGGGTCGTCCACAGCCCGTCCACCCACAAAGCATGTCGCTCATCGCCTTCTCCTTGGGCTAACGTTGGAAGCATACTAATCCTTGCCGTCTGTAAATTCAATAACAATCTGCGGCATTCGGGTCGAAATCGAGTCAGTGGGTGCGCCTGCCAATCGCCAGAGGCACCTGCCTCTCGACGGCCCGATTCAATTCCGGCTCGCGGTTACCGCACTCGGTCTTGATCCGTAGCGGGCTAAAACGCCCAGAGACACACTCCCGCCGCGGCAATCGCGGCGCCCGCGAACCGGATCACCGGCAGCTTCGCGAACCGCTGCGCCGATACTCCGAGCCCGATGCCCGTTGCGTGCAGCAACACCGTTGCCAGCACAAATCCCGCGCCGTAGGCGTAACCAACGGCGTTGGCGGGCATTTCCGTGCCGTGCGAGTGCCCGTGGAAGAACGCAAACAACCCCACAATGGCCATGCTCGCCGCCAACGGGAACCGCGCCGCCACGGCAATCAGAATTCCAAATACCAGCAGCGAGAGCATGATCCCTTCTTCGGTGAACGGCACGCGCAGCCCGGCCATCGCCAGCGCTCCCCCCAGCGCCATCACGCCGACAAAACTCGCGGGCACCAGCCAGCGTGCTCGACCGCCCAGTTGCGCCGCCCATAAGCCGACCGCGACCATCGCCAGAATGTGATCGAGTCCGGACAACGGATGCGCGAACCCGCTGCCAAAACCATGGACGTCGCCGGGAATGACGTGAGCGTGGGCCCCCGCCGAGGTGACCAATAAGAATACTGCCGAAATCAGTAGAGAACGCGAAATCGTCTTCATGGCAGCCACTGTATTTCTCGCACCGGTCGTCTGTCAAGACACTTGCCGCCGGGATTCGCCGGCCCGAAACTCCGTCTCTCACTCCGCCAGCAGTGTCTTGACCTGGTTGGTGAGACCATCTCCACGCGCCTCCGTGGAACGGACGAAACCCTTCTTGTCCACCAACCACATGGTGGGTATCGATTGAATCCCGTAGCGGCTACTGATGTCGTTGCCCCAGCCCTTCCCGTCGAAGTATTGCGGCCATACCATGCCGGCTTGCTTTGTGAAATTGACCAACTGTTCCTTGTTCTGATCGAGCGAGATGCCCACGATCTCGAACCCATCTTTGTGCAACTGGTTGTACGCGGCGATGACGTTGGGCATTTCCATGCGGCACGGACCGCACCACGTCGCCCAGAAATCTACCAGCACGACCTTGCCGCGAAGTTTCGCCAGATCCACATCGGTCCCATCCACCGCCTTGAACTTCAAATCTAGCGGCGTCTCGGCACGCGACTGGCGATCCGCCACCCACCGTTGTTGCAGGGCGGCCCACTGTTGCTGCGCGGACGTAGTTCGAGCGTCACCCGCATGATTCTTTTGAAGGTCAGCGATATCTGCCTCCATCGCGGCCCGTGCCGTGGCGTTGCTGACCGGGCCGGATACTTTCAATACCTCCAAATCGGCCATGGCCGCCAGATATCTCGCGTCGGCCTTTATCACCGGGTCGACATCCGGAGCCACAGCGATCTCCTTCATCAACCCGAGCCATGCCGTATTGTTCGGCGGGTGATTGTCAATTTGCGCCCGCGTGGATTCGTCCAGCGCGCGCGCAAGTTTTGTTCCCCAATGCCGCGGCTCGCCGGAGGAACCTTTCTCAAACTCCACGATTCGCAACACCGCGGCCATCTCCATCTTGCCGGTGTTCTCCGCCAGTTTCAGCGCCGTGTTGTTGCAGTCGTAGTCGGCCTGG
>JBEKUF010000135.1:0-9430 GCA_049515295.1 Verrucomicrobiia bacterium
ACGGTGACCAATTACCCCGATGCCAGCGGCACCAACCGCTTCTACCGCATCCGGCTCGGGCCGTGAAAGCTACCCACCTCGGCCCGTTTCACCGCTTGCGCAACCGTCATCCCCGCCGTACTATCTTCCCCGAGGAAATATATCCCGTTTATGGAAAGCGAAATCATGACGCTCCGCGAGGTCGCCGAGTACCTCAAGCTGAGCGAGAAAACCGTCAGCCGCATGGCCCAGGAAGGCCGCATCCCGGCCCAAAAACTCGCCCGCCAGTGGCGTTTCCAGCGCAACCTGATCAACAACTGGCTGGCCGATCCCACCAGCGTCCCCGTCGACCAGCAGCAGTTGCCGCCCGAATCCACCGGCATCCGCCAACCCCTGACCGTCGCCAATGTCATCACCCCCGCGCGCATCAGCCTCAACCTCGCCGCGCCCGACAAACACGGCGTGCTCCGCGAGTTGTGCGCGCTGGTGATCGACCCCCGCGAGGAACGCCTGTTCGAGACGCTCTTCCAGGCGCTCAAGTCCCGCGAAGACCTGTGCCCCACCTGCGTCACCGAAGGCGTCGCCATCCCCCACGCCCGCAACGCCCTCATCGGCCTCGTCGACAACCCCGTGCTCGCCTACGGCCGGCACAACAAGGGTGTCGACTTCGGCGCGCTGGACGGCAAGCCCGTGCACCATTTCTTCCTGCTCTGCGCCCCCAACGTCCGCCAGCACCTGCAACTGCTCTCGCGCCTGTCCCGGCTGGTCAACAACACCGGCTTCCGTGCCCGGCTCATGACGGCGCAACAACCCGATGACATCATTGCGCTGATCAGCGAGGTCGAACCAACCATCCCCGGGGCCTGACCCATGCGCTTCCCGATCTATCGCCCGCGCCGGCTCCGCCAAAACGCAGCGCTCCGCGCCCTCGTCCGCGAAACCGAATGGTCCGTCAGCGACCTGGTGATGCCGCTGTTCGTGCGCGAAGGATCCCGCCTGCGCAAGCCCATCAGCTCGATGCCCGGACAGTGTCAGCTTTCCGTGGACGAATTGGTCAAGGAAGCGGGGCGGACGGCGAAGCTCGGCGTGCCGGCGGTGATCCTGTTTGGCATTCCCGACAAGAAAGACGAGAAGGCCAGCGGCGCGTACGCCGCCAACGGTATCGTGTCGAAAGCCGTTCGTGCTCTGAAGAAGGAATTTCCCGAACTGGTCGTCATTTGCGACGTCTGTCTTTGCGAATACATGAGCCACGGCCATTGCGGTGTCGTCCGCAAATCGGGACGGGACTTTCGCATCGACAACGATGCCACACTGGGCCTGCTGGCGAAATCCGCGCTGGCCTACGCCGAAGCCGGCGCCGATATCGTGGCCCCCAGCGACATGATGGATGGACGAGTCGCCGCCATCCGCGCCGCGCTTGACGAGACCGGTTTTCCCGACACGCCGATCATGAGCTATGCGGCGAAATTCGCGTCAGCCTACTACGGTCCGTTCCGCGAGGCGGCCGAATCGCCGCCGCAATTCGGTGACCGTCGCACCTATCAGATGGATTATGCCAACGCCGAGGAAGCGCTGCGCGAAGTCGCCCTCGACATCGAGGAAGGCGCGGACATCGTGATGGTCAAACCCGCGTTCGGTTATCAGGACCTGATCTGGCGCGTGAAAGAGAAGTTCCGCTATCCCGTCGCCTGCTACAACGTCAGCGGCGAATACGCGATGGTCAAGGCCGCCGCGCAAAACGGCTGGCTTGACGAGAAACAGGTTGTCCTCGAAATGCTCACCGGCTTCCGCCGCTCCGGCGCCGACATCATCCTCACCTACTGGGCCCAACAGGCCGGTCGCTGGCTGAACGAATGAACGGGAGGACCAGGCTCCTGCTTGGCTGACAACCGTCGCATTAGTTGCGGTTGCGTTCACCCCGAAGGCTTTCAGGGCAAGGGAGTACCGCCCGCCAGTGCGCAGACGGCTTATTTAAGCGCGAAGAACCGGCTCGCGAACCACACGAGGACAAGCGCGGCGACAAGGCCGAGGCCCAATACCGCCCACACCCATCCCTTCGCGTCAGCGCGTTTCTTCTGACCAAACGGCGAAGCCGATCCGAATGCCGGCGGAGGGCCGCCACCTTTGCCCAACTCGCCGACGTCAACTCCGGCTTGCGACGGTGGCAATGGTTGACTCGTCTTCTTGAGGTCGGCTTCGAACCGCATCTCGACGGAGCCCAGGCGAACCTGATCGCCATTGGCCAGCTTCGTCTCCGCGATGCGCATCGTATTGACGCGCGTGCCATTGGTGGAATTGAGATCGCGCAGCTTGTAGCTGTCGCCGTCGTGCACAAACATCGCGTGGTGATGCGAGACCGTCCCGTCCTCCAGGCGAATGGTGTTGTCCAACGCGCGCCCCACGGTCACGCGTTCTTCGATCAGGTCGAAAACCTTTCCTTCCAATTGCCCCGATAGGATGTGCAGTTTAGGCACTTGCAAGCCTCCGGCTTATTTATGCGCCTCTGACGTGTTCGGCGTTCGGAGCCTGCCCCGATTTCTACATCGGGGTGACTTCAGGCTCGTCGTGGGCCGCATGATGCTTGCTTGTCCCCGCCAAGTCAATTTTGATTTTTTACAATTGCGTTTTTATCCCGCCTGTATCAGGTTTCTGAAGACGGAGGGGCGCACGGGAGTGATGCCCAACTTGCTTCGACGGGAACCGTATCGGGCCCTGGCTGTCGGCCTTGAACATCGGCCCGTGTCGGAGCGTTCAATTAAATGGAGGCGCACGAAAAGGTGTCGATTATGAAGACTAGATTATTGATTTCACTGGGTGCTGCGCTGGTTCTGTTGTCTCTATCTGCCAGCGAGTCGATCGCGGGCGTGAGCTGGTCGGTCAGCATTTTCAACGGACCGCTCGATGCTTGCGGTTACTGGATCAACCACCCGGGCTATGGACGTTGCTGGCGCCCGGCCTACGTCTCGGGCAACTGGTACCCGTACTGCGAAGGGTATTGGATGTGGACGGACTGCGGCTGGTACTGGGTCAGCAGCGAACCGTGGGCCTGGGCCACGTACCACTATGGCCGCTGGGCGAATGACCCCTACTACGGCTGGGTCTGGGCGCCGGACACGGAATGGGGCCCGTCCTGGGTCTGTTGGCGCGAAGGCGGTGGATACTGCGGCTGGGCGCCGCTGCCGCTCGGCGCGGTGTTTGGCCCAGGGGGCGATATCGTCTACCGCAATGGTCCCGTTCCGGACCGGTTCTTTGTCTTTGTCGACCTCGGTCACTTCTCCGAGCCCATCCATCGACGCGACGTCATCGTCAATAACACGGTCATCCTCAACAAGACCGTCAACATCACCCGCATCACCCGCGTCAACAACGTGGTCGTTAACGGCGGCCCGAAAGTGGACGAGATCCAAAAGTTCAGCACCCGCAAATTGACCGAGGCGCCACCGCGCGCCGCCCTCGACCGCGGTGCCACGGCCAGATCCAGAGGGACGTTGCCGGAAGTTATCAGACCAAACGCCACTGGGCCGGGCCGTGAGCCGGTGAAAGCCGAGAAGACCAACAAAGGTGAGCCGGAGGTCATTCGCGGCGGGACCGGCCAAAGCGTGTATGAGAACAAACAGCCCGGAAAACAACGCGTCGCACCCCTGCCGACTGTGTCCAAGCCGCCGGTCGAAAAACCGGAACGTCCCGTGAAGAACGAAGAGAAATCTTCAGGCCAGCCCCGATCCGTTCGGGTCCAACAGGGCCCGTATCAGAACTTTGGCACCCGGGGCCCGTCGCCGCATTCACCCGCGGCACCGGACTCTATCCAACCGCGCCAGCGCACGTCTCACGAACCGGCTCCGCAGAATCAACCGTCGCGCGGCGAACGCGCCTCCGAGAAACAGAGTCAGTCTGGCTCGGAGCAGGGCCGGGAAGAAAATCCGAAGAGAGGTCAGGCGGGCGGGAATTAGTCCGCTGACTGGATCGCACCTCGCAGCCGTTCCTTTAACCGGCTGTATCGCGCCGCGGTCTTGTTGTTGCGGATGGCGATGGCCAGCGCCTTTTTCGAGCCGATAAGGATGACCAGCTTCTTGCCGCGGGTGATGGCGGTGTACAGCAGGTTCCGCTGCAGCAACACGAAATGCTGCGTGAGCAGCGGCACGATGACGCACGGATATTCGTTGCCCTGCGATTTATGGACGCTGATGGCGTACGCCGGCAGCAGTTCGTCCATGTCCGTGAACTCGTAGGGAATCTCCCGGCTCGAATCCTTCGAGCCCGGGTCATCGACCTCGACGATCACCTGCTGCTCGACCAGATCGATCTTCTTCACGCGTCCCAGGTCGCCGTTGAACACGTCCTTGTCGTAATTGTTGCGGATTTGCATCACCCGGTCGCCGACGCGGTACGTGCGCCCATACCGCTGCACGTTTGGCCCGCTCGGATTCAGCGTGGTTTGCAGTTCCCGATTCAAATTCTCCGAACCGCACAATCCCTTGTGCATCGGGGTCAACACCTGCACGTCGCGCATCGGATCGAACCCGAACTTCTTCGGCACGCGCTCGCCGCACAACGTCTTGATCGTCGCCAGCACTTTCTCCGGCTGTTCCTCCGCAATGAAGAAAAAGTCCGCTTCCTGCTGCGCGTCCAGCACGGGCATGTGGCCTTCGTTCACGCGATGGGCGTTCGTAATGATGAAGCTGTTCTTGGCCTGGCGAAAAATCTCGGTCAGCCGCACCACGGGAACGCGGTCGGAATCGATCACATCCCGCAGGAAATTACCCGGCCCCACCGACGGCAACTGGTCCACGTCGCCGACGAACACGACCGACGCCACCAGCGGGATCGCCTTCAACAGGTGATAGGCGAGGGGAATGTCCAGCATCGAGGTCTCGTCGATGATGATCATGTCCCCCTGGAGCGGACGCCGCTCGTTGTGGGTGAACCCGCCTTCGCGCGGCTCGTACTTCAGCAGGCGGTGAATCGTTTGCGCGGGAGCACCCGTCGCTTCGCTCATTCGTTTGGCCGCGCGTCCCGTCGGTGCCGCCAGCAATACCTTGCCGTTCTTGGCCTGGAGAATCTTGACGATGCTGTTGACAATGGTCGTCTTGCCCACGCCGGGGCCGCCGGTAATCACCGAAATCTTCGACGTGAGCGCCGTCTGGATGGCGCTTCGCTGGGCGTTCGCAAGTTCGACGCCGGTTTTCTGCTGGACCCAGGCCAGTGCCTTTTCGAAATCGATGGACGGCAGCGTCAGCGGCGCGCCGCGCAGTTCGTGGATTTTCGTCGCGACCCCGCGCTCGGATTTGTACAGGCCGGTCAGGTAAACGAAATCATCCTCCTGTATCACCTCGCCGCCAGCCGACAACTGGCGGATGGCGTTCTCGACGGGCGCGATCTCGACTTCCAGCAAGTCACGCGCGGCTTCGATCAACCGCTCCCGCGGCAGGCACGTGTGCCCTTCGTCCGTCGCGCGTTCGAGCGCGTGCACCACCCCCGCCTTCAGCCGATGAATGGAATCCTTCTCGATGCCCATCTTGGCCGCAATGCCGTCCGCCGTGCGAAAGCCGATGCCGGAAATGTCCTTGGCCAGCCGGTACGGATTCTCCTGCACCACCGACATCGCGTTCTCGCCGTACTGCTTGTAAATCTTCGCGGCGTGCGAGCTGCCAATACCGTACCCCTGCAGAAAAATCATGATGTCCCGCACGCTCTTCTGCGCCGTCCACGCTTCCTTGATGCGCTTGGCGCGTTCCGGACCGATCCCGTCCACTTCGCGCAGCCGTGCCGAGAACGTGTCAATCACTTCCAGCGTGCGCTCGCCGAATTTCTCGACGATCCGCTCGGCGAACGTGTCGCCGATCCCCTTGATCAAACCGCTCCCGAGATACTTCCGGATGCCGACGACGGTGCGGGGCAACACGGACTCGAACCGCTCGACGGCGAATTGCCGGCCCCATTGTTTGTGGTTCACCCAATGGCCCTGCGCGCGGACGCTCTCGCCGACGTTGAGCGCCGCCAGGTTCCCCACGATGGTAATCGGCTCGGTGCGCCTCGCGCCGCCTTCCGGCAGAAGCTGCGCGACCGTGTAATGGTTCTCCTCGTTGGAGTAGACAATCCGCTCCAGCGTGCCTTCAACGATCTGCAATGATTCCGTCGTGGTCATTCAACTGCTTCCCACAAGGCCTAAATCCACCTCAAGTGTGCCTTTTCACGTCCGATTGGGGGTCGAATTTGGGTTCGTTTTTGGCTTTCTGAAATCACTTTTTACACACCGGCTTGCATAAACTTGGGTTCGTTTTACGTTTTTTGTTTTTTTGGGGCCTACCCCCTCCGGCACGGGCCCGGTTCGACGCCCGGCCCGCCAACCCCACAATCCCCTCGACCCATCAACGACCCTTTCATGCCCGCATCATACCAAATTCCCACCAAACCCGCGAGCCGGAATGGGGACGGTTGCGAGCTTCACTTGGGAATCACCATTTCTCCGTAACGCATTGACGGTATCGAACTACGATAAATCCGTCAATTCCAAATCTCGATAAACAGTCCGCGCTTGTAGCCACGGCGCTCTGTCGCCGTGCCGCCGTCCGCCGCCTCAAGTCAATGAGCCGTCGGATCGCCCAAGCCAAGTGCTTTTCGGACGAGGCTAACACTCGCTCCAAGGAATGGCTCGTTTTTCACAATCCAGCCCTTTGCTCTTTCAATGAGAGACGGCTTTTCGGCGGCATCCGCTTTTTCAAGTGCATCCATTATGTTTTCCAAATCGTTCCGTTCAGATTGCGGAACGCCCATTTGCTTTAGCGTCTGATGGATTGAAGTGAAACTATGAACGTGAACGCTGGATTGATTGATATGACCGACCATTCCTTCGTTTTTCTCAATTTGAATATTCTGAACCACGGATGGTTGCTGGGACATCTGCGTGGGAATTGTTGGCGACCCCTCAGCCGGAAGTTGGCGTAAGACGTAGTCAAGAAAGGGGTAGACATAGTCCCTCAAAGCCTTAGCAGAATGACAATCAACGCCAAGATCGGTGCCATGTTCCCAAATGCCCCAACCGATAGCGATTTGATATAGCTTGTGACCGGAATTCTCACACTCCTCCATGATGCACAACCCAACGGCGGCAATCTCATCGTTCGTTCGCGCCGGCGGAGGAGTCTGCCAACCCGTTTTTGCCGTTAATTCTTTACCGCGGCCCGTCCTGCGCAGGCCGTCCATTATTTCCCTAATTTCTGGCTGCAATTCCATCCATTCCAACAGCGCAGCCACGCGCCCGGTTTCCACTTGAAAATCCGCATGCTCCAAAGCCTTTGCCCGATACCTGTATTCCTGAATTAGGGACATCGAGTGAATGCCTCCCTTAATAGGTGAAACTCGTTGCGGCTCCTTTATTGTCGTCCGCCACTGTTTGGGCAACCTAACTTCTTGAAGACTTAGCTTCGTGTGGCCATTGGCGTACTCATGTTAGCAAATTCAGACATCGTGCGCTTGCGAAATCCGCTCGTCAAGGGCGCGCGGCAAACGGCCGGTTTTTCGCTCGCAAGCCTGCGCCGTCATAGTACACTGAAGCGTCAGCGGTCATGCGTCGCCATGACCTGTCAGCCAGACTAAGCACGGCGACGCCCGACAGGCGGTTTTGGAACTGGCGCAACATCGAGCGTAAAGAGGAAGGGGGAAGACGTGAAGACGTGTCCAAAATGCGGGATGGAATTATACGAGGGGGAGACGTGCCGGTGCGACGAGAAGCCGGCCGATCGGTCCGACCGCTTCAAGATGTTGCGCGGGCTGCAGGACGCGGTTGTAGTGATCGGGGTGTTGGGGGCAATCGTGATGATAACGGGCGGCCTGATCGCGATCGTGCAGGCTGTGAACGAAAATGGGGGGCAGATCGGCCCGGGAGCACTGATCGGCGTGAGCATTCTTTTCGCGGCGGTGTTGTTCTGCCTTGGCCTGTGGCTGATCAAGGCATTCATCCAATGGCTGATCGAGATCGGCGGGGACGTTCGGCGGGCGGCAGACGCGGTGGAATCGACGGGCGAGATTGTGGCGCGCCAGGATGCGGAGTGGCGCAAGAAAGCGGAAGCATCCGAGCCGGAAGAACGACGCGATACCTGAACGGCAGGCATTGCGCCTTACAATGCGCAGCGCATCGCGGCGCGCCCGGTCCCCGAAGGCTTTCGGGACGCCCTACCTACGACGAGGTGTAAGACCCCGGCGCCGTCGTCAATTCCGCCACCCCCTCGCAGTGCGCGGTCTGGGGAAACATGTGGAACGGCGTGACCCGCTCCAGCGTTCCCTCGTCGCGAATGGCGCGTAGTAAACACTGGCCCCGACTTCGGAAGTCGGGGCTGGTCGGGCGTGGCAAGCTCGGTTAAACTCGTGGACTGTTGAAACTGCGTCAGTTCATCCCTGTGTTGATCATCGCCGCCGGCATTGGGGCGTATCACAATAGCTTTCGGGGACCATTCATCTTGGACGACGTGTCTTCCATCCTCGAGAATCCGCACATCCGTCACTTGTGGCCGATTGGGGAGGCGCTGTCGCCCTCCGCCAATTCGATGGTGGGGGGGCACCCCGTCGTCAACCTCTCACTGGCCGTTAACTACGCGTTGGGGGGCCTGGCCGTATGGGGGTATCACGCGCTCAATCTGACCATCCATATTCTGGCGGCATTGACGCTGTATGGCATCGTGCGGCGGACGCTCCTGCGGCCGGTGCTGGAAGCGCATTTCGGGGCGTCGGGGGAGTGGGTCGCACTAGCGGTGGCGGTACTCTGGGCGGTTCATCCGTTGCAGACCGAGGCGGTGACGTATCTGTCGGAGCGCGGCGAATCGTTGATGGGGTTGTTCTACCTGCTGACGTTGTACGGCTTCATTCGTGGGGTGGAATCGCCGGGGCACGGTCGGTGGTTCGTGCTTTCCGTGGTGGCGTGCGCGCTGGGGATGGCGACGAAGGAAGTGATGGTGACGGCCCCACTGATGGTGCTGCTGTATGATCGGGCATTCGTTAGTCAGAGTTTTCGGGAAGCCTGGTCGCGGCATGGGCGGCTGTATCTGGGCTTGGCCGGCACCTGGTTGTTGTTGGGCTATCTGATGGCTGGTTCACGTAATCTGTTGGATCGAGGTGTCGGCTACGGCCTCGGGATTACTTGGTGGACCTATGCACTCACCGAGTGCCGAGCGGTGGTGCATTACCTCTGGCTGGCACTCTGGCCGGCTCCATTGGTGTTCGATTATGGCGATGCCATCACGGGGGACATCACGATCTGGCATCTTACGGAGGCAACACCGTATGCGTTGATTCTGGCAGTGTTGGCCGCGGGTGTCTTGGTTGAACTGCGACGGCAGCCAGCCATGGGTTTTCTCGGGGCCTGGTTCTTCGTGATTCTGGCCCCAAGCTCCAGCGTGGTGCCCGTTGCGGGCCAGCCGATGGCGGAACACCGGATGTACCTGCCGCTGGCAGCGGT
>JBEKUF010000136.1:0-9410 GCA_049515295.1 Verrucomicrobiia bacterium
AATGAAGGTTGCAACGATTAATCCGGCGATGACCATCCAGTAGATCGGGCCCTTCAGAAAGTAAATGCCGTGCACCGGCGGGTGGTCCCACTCCGTCAATTTCAGCCACATCAGCAGAAACAGCACTGCCGTCAGCAATTCAACCAGATAATACCGGGGAGTGATCCTCGCACCGCAGTGGCGGCACCTGCCCCGGAGCGCGAGGTAGCTAACCAGCGGAATGTTGTCCACCCACCGGATCGGCTGGCTGCAGTGCGGACAGTGCGACGGCGGCGTGACAATCGATTGTTCGAGCGGCATGCGGTGCACGCACACGTTCAAGAAACTGCCAATCACGGCCCCAAACGCGAACACAACACAATCGAGATAGAGCTGCAACCAGCTCACGATTTGTCACCATAGATCGCTGCGCGCAACGCGCGCCGCATCACCGCCAGCGGCGCCTTTCGCTTTGTCCAGATCTCGAACGCCTTGGCGCCCTGATGCAGCAACATGCTCAGTCCATTGGCCACCTTGGCGCCGGCGCGCTCGGCGACCTGCAGTAGCTGGGTTTCCGCCGGACGATAGATCGTGTCGTACACGTGCTGCCGCGGCGAGAATAGTTCGGGGCCCAGTCCAAGTGAGTCGCCCTCCTTCAATCCGACCGACGTGGCATTCACCACCAGGTCAACTTCCTGGATCACCTTCCCAATCGCGTCTGGCGCAAGAGGCAGGGACTGAAACTCGCTCTTGGTGCCGGCAATCTCACGAGCGATGGGCTCGATCTTGGCCAGCGTGCGATTCGCCACAATGACTTTCGCGGCTCCGTCCAGCGCACATTTCACGGCGATCCCCCGCCCGGCCCCACCGGCGCCAAGCACCAGCACACGTTTGCCCTTAACGGAGAGATTGAAATCTTCCTTCACGGCCTTGAGAAAGCCGGAGCCATCCGTGTTAAATCCGCGCGTTTTATCTTTCTCAATCACGATGGTGTTGACCGCCCCGACCTTGCGGGCCTCGGGATCGATCTCGTCGAGGCAATCCAGTGCGAGAATCTTGTGCGGGACGGTCAGATTGAGACCAACCAGGCCCATCTCTCTCGCGCCCTGAAGCGCTGTGCGCAGGTGCCGCGGGTCGACATGAAACGCCAGATAGACCCAATTCATCCCCAGGGCTTCAAACGCGGCGTTGTGCATCGCCGGCGACGCCGTGTGTGTGACCGGCGCCCCGAAGACTCCAACAATCGTTGTCGAGCCGTCAATATGCATTGACTATGATCCGGGCCAGCGTGCGCGGGCGGCGACTAGTGTACCCACCCGGCGACGACAGAGTAGCTGAAGCTGTTCAGAAGCTCAAGAATCGGCTTTGGATAGACGCCGAGCGCGACCACCGCCAATGCCACAAGACCCAGCGCAACATTCAGATACGTTGGGGTGATGATCGGGCTGTGGTCGGCGCCGTCGATGACATAGAAGTGTTTCAGGAGAATAAGATAGTAGTAGAGCGACACGGCACTCATGAAGATTCCAAGAATGACCAGCCACAGCAAACCAAAGTGTTGTGCGTCCCGCTGAACGGCAGCCGCGAACAGGTAGAATTTGCCAAAGAATCCTCCGAGGGGCGGGATTCCCGCCAACGACAATACGAAGATCAACATGAACAGCGAAAGCAACGGCGCCCGCTTCGCCATGCCGTCGAAGTTCTGCATCTCATCGCCACCGGCCCGGCTGGACAACGCGGCGACAACTCCGAACGCGCCGAGGTTCGTCAGGGCATACACGATGATGTAAAACAACACCGAGGTCGCGCCCATTTGCGTGGCCGCGACGAGTCCGATAAAAATGTAGCCCGCGTGTGCGATGCTCGAGTAAGCCAGAAGTCGTTTCACATTGTGTTGTACGATCGCGGCGCAGTTGCCCAGCACCATGCTCAGGGCCGCGGTAACAGCCAGAAGCATCGTCCACCCCGAGCTAAAGTGGCCCCAGAATGCCGAACCTTCCAAACCCGCAAAGCCGACGTACAACACCTTCAGCAGAACAAAGAAACTGGCGACCTTGGACCCGGTCGCAATGTAGGCCGTCACTGGCGTCGGTGCGCCTTCATACGCGTCCGGCGCCCAGAGGTGAAACGGCACAACGGCCACTTTGAATCCAAAGCCGACGATGGTAAACAACAGCCCGGTCGCCAACAGAGGGCTCATCCCCAACCCCGCCGTGAGTTTCACGGCGTCCCGGATCGCTCGCAAACTCGTGGCGCCGGTCGCCCCGAACACATAGCTCAATCCGAACAGCAGAAACGCGGACGAAATCGCGCCGAACATGAAGTACTTCACCGCCGCCTCTTGGGACCGTAGCTCGCCCTTGTGGAAAGCCGTCAAGATGTACAGGGAAATACTCGTCAACTCGAGAGCCACGAAAATTGTTATCAATTCCTCGGCGCTGATCAACAACATCATCCCCACCGCGCCGAACAGCAGCACGGCGTAATACTCGCCAACGTGTCGCCCGACGTCGTAGTCCATGGAAATCAGCACCGTGATGACCGCCAGCCCGATGATCACAAGTTTGAAGAACACGCTCAGATCGTCCACAACCAACGTACCCCCCAACAACACGGTGGGCGGACTGTTGAATTGTTGCCACAAGGGAAGAATCGCCGCCAGCAGGCCAACGACGGCGGTTGTCCCAATGGTTCGCGACCGAACGCTCATTTCCGCGCGCCGCACAGATACGAGATCCAGCGTCAACGCGACCACCGCCGTCAACGTCAGGACCACCTCCGCGCCCAACCCCTTCAGGACGTCAAAATAGGGCACGGGCATCACGGCGCACCCCGCAGAAACAGTTGCACGTTCGCTTTGATCATGTTCAGCATGATGGACGGATACACACCGACGATCACCAACAACGCCATCAAAATCATGGCCGCGACGCGTTCGGGCAGCGTGATTGGTGGCAGGGCCGGAGGGGAGTCGCCGCTCTCCTCCTGACCATGCCCGTGCCCGCTATCCCCGGCCGGTGGGTCTTGTTCCATGAACACCTTGTCGTTGGCGTTCAGAATGTAGGCGACGGTCAGCGGGATACTCAGCCCCGCCGCGAGGGCCAGCACCGGATGCATGTGGAACGCGCCAACAAAAATCTGGTATTCGGCGACAAACCCGCTGAACCCCGGCATCCCCATGGACGCCGCACCGGCAATCACAAATGTCACGCACGCAAACGGGATGACCTTGGCCAGCCCGCCCAGTTCATCCAACTGTCGCGTGTGCGTCCGGTCATAGACCATTCGACCAACGACGGCGAACAACAAGCTCGCCACGATGCCGTGGGAAAACATTTGCAGAATCGCGCCGGACATGCCGATGAGGTTGAGCGTGGCCAGGCCGAGCAAGACGAATCCCATGTGGCTGACGCTCGAATAACCAATGATAAACTTGAAATCCTTTTGGACCAGGGCCACGGCCGCGCCGTACACGATCCCGATCACCGCCATCCACGCAATCCACCATTTCCAGTATTCGAAACCGTGGGGGAACAACAGCATGGCGCCGCGGAAACACCCGTACGAGCCGAGTTTCATCACCACGCCGGCCAAAAGCATGGACGCGGCGGTCGGCGCGGCGACGTGACCCGTCGGCGCCCACGTGTGGAACGGCCACATGCCGGCCAGCACGGCAAAGCCGACAAAAATCAGCGGGAACACCCACACCTGCACGTCGGGCGCGATCGGATGTTTGGCGAGTTCAAGGATATCGAATGTTTGGCCTCCCGCGGCGAAATAGGCGGCCAGAATGCCGATGAGCACCAGCGCGCTGCCGACGAACGAGTACAACACCAGCTTCATGGCACCATACTCTTTGCGCGTGGAGCCCCAGATGGCGATAATGAAGTACTTGGGGATAATCGCCAGTTCGTAAAACACGAGCAGCAGGAACAAATCCATCGCCATGAATACGCCGTACACGCCCGCGATCAACGTCAGAAAGAACGCGAAAAACTCCTTCACCCGGTTTTCGATGTTCCAACTAAACAGAATGCCCGTCACGCACACGAAGCCATTCAGCACGATCAGCGGGTAGCTGATGCCGTCCACCGCGAGATGGTATTTCACGTTGAGCGCGGGGATCCAGGAAACATTCACAATCTGCGTGAAACCGTCCTGCAGCGCGCCGTGGGCGCTGATCTGCGCGTTGACCCAATCGTTGTAGTTGAAGTAATCCTTGAGCGCGACCAGCAGGGCCGCCACGCCCGTTACCAACGCCACCCAGCGAATCAGGCTCTTCGACTCCTGGGGCAATAACATGATCAGCCCCACGCCGAGGAACGTCAGGTAAATTGTCCAGTCGACTTGCATGGTCTCGTCAGTATCGGGCAACCGTCATTGTTTGGAACAAATCGACCAACTGTTTCACCGCCGTGTTGGAAGCGTTGATGAGTGGCCCCGGGTAGATCCCGATCCAGAACATGAAGAACATCAGCACCGCCCCGATGAAGATCTCGCGTCCCGTCATGTCGGGCAGACCGGCCCATTTCGTGTTCAGCGGGCCGAAACAGACTTTTTGCATCATGCCGATCAGAAACACCGCGGTGACGACCAATCCAATGGTCGACAGCGACGTGATCAGCGTGACAATGGGAAACGCCCCCTTGAACACGAGGAATTCGCCAACAAAACCGTTCAGCCCGGGTAGTCCCAGCGACGAGAACATCGAGATGCCCAAGATGCCGGCGTAAATCGGTATGACCGTGCGCAAGCCGCCGTATTCTTCAAGCTTGCGCGTGTGCGTCCGCTCATAAATCACGCCGACCAGAAAAAACAGCGCGGCAGAACTGATGCCATGGTTGAACATCTGTAACATCGCCCCGTTGAGGGCCGCGGATTTTTCATTCGCCACATCCGCCACGTTCGGCGCCGAGGCGACTACGGCCAGGATGCCAAGCATGGCGTAGCCCATGTGGTTGACTGACGAGTACGCTACCAGTCTTTTGAAATCCGTCTGCGCCAGTGCCGCGAACGCGCCAAACACAATGCTGGCCCACGCCAACAACAACAGTACGTGTACGTGCGCGTGGACCTGATCCGGGAAGATGGGCAGGATGATTCGCAGGAAACCGTAGACCCCCATCTTCAACAGTATGGCTGCCAGCAGCATCGAGCCGCCGGTCGGCGCTTGCGTGTGCGCATCGGGTAACCACGTATGAAACGGCCAGATGGGCACCTTGATGGCAAAACCAAGAAATGCCCCCCAAAACAGCAGCGAGCTGAAGCAGGAAGCGCTGATGTGAAACCCGGCCCGCTCATGGAGATTGGTTACGAGTTTGGCGATGGCGGCGCTCAATTCCCCGGAAGCCGCCTTTTGGCGCAAGTCCAGAAAATCGAAGGAGTTCGTCGCGAGGTAAATAAACGTAAACGCCAGGAGCATCCCGACGCTGCCCGCCAGCGTGTAGACGAAGAATTTGAACGATGCATACGTGCGGTCTTCGGCCCCCCAGATCTTGATGAGGAAGTACATCGGAATCAACCCCAGTTCCCAGAAGATGAACCAATGAAAGAAATTGAGCGCGGTAAAGACACCGAACATGCCGGTTTGCAGAAGCAGAAACAGGATGAAGAACAGTTTTACGTTCCGGTCCTGCTTCCAATGCGCCAGCAACGCCAGCGGGGTGACAATCGCCGTGAGCAGGACCATCGTCATGCTGAGTCCATCGACGCCCAGACGATAATCGACGTTGAGCGTGGGAATCCACGACCAGCGCTCTTCGAACGCCAACCCCGCGTTCGGATCAAACCGGCTCCAGACGCACAAGGTCGACAAGAGAGAGATGACGCTCGCGCCCAGCGCGATCAGTTTGATTTCGCGCTCGCTCCTCTTCGGCAGCACCAAGATCAGTGCCGCGCCGACCAGCGGCATGAACGTAATTAATGACAGCAACGGAATCCAGGAATGGGTCATGTGAAGAAATAGATCAGCAGGAGAATTGCTGCCCCCAAGCTCAACACACGGAAATAGTTTTGCACACGGCCATTTTCCAGCTTCGACAGTTCCTCGCCTCCCAGTTGCACGCCTTCGCAGCCGGCATCAAACCCGCCATTGATTATGAACTCGTCCCCCAGCCACCGAAAAACCTGTGAAATCCCCCATGCAGTCCAAGCAATCGCATGCAGGATCCCATCGACGACCAGCTTGTCCACGAGCCGGAAAAATACGCCGCACGTGGTCGTGAACCGAATAATCGTCACGTCATACAGTTCGTCGATGTACCATTTGCGGTTTAGAAACGTGAACAGGCTGCCCAACGCCGCCGAAAGCGGATCTTTATCGGTCGCGTGTTCCATGGTCTTGCGTCCGTAGGTCAACCAACCCAGAAGAATTCCGAGCAGGCCAACGCCAATGGAAAGCCACAGCACCATATCGCTGTGCTCTGATGCAACCTCTTCTGGCGCCAGGTAATGGTGAAACACATTGCCGCCATACCACGGCGTGCCAACCCATCCCATGAACAGCGCGAAAACGCTGAGCACGGCGATGGGCAGCCACATGTTCCACGAAACCTCGTGGGGCTCATGATGTTCGTGATCATGGCCTTGATCGTCGTGGCCTTTGTCGTCCTGACTACGTTCGCGATCCCCGTCTCCGCCGCGCCAGCGGCCAAAGAACACCATAAAAATCTGCCGCGTCATGTAGAAGGCTGTCAGAAACGCAGCGAACGTCCCAAGGCTCCAGGCCAACTTATTGCGATGGAAGGTTGCCAGCAGAATCTCGTCCTTGCTGAAGAACCCGGCCGTCAGCGGGAAACCCGAAAGCGCCAACATGCCGATGACATAACAGACAAACGTGATCGGCATGTACTTGCGCAGGCCGCCCATTTTCCGCATGTCCTGTTCGTGGTGCGTGCCGATGATGACACAGCCGGAGCCGAGGAACAGCAGCGCCTTGAAGAACGCGTGCGTCAGCAAGTGGAACTGTCCCGCCACCAGGCTGCCCGCGCCGAGTGCCATGACCATGAACCCGAGCTGCGAGCATGTTGAATACGCCAGCACGCGTTTGATGTCGAACTGCGCCACCGCAATCGTCGCGGAAAACACCGCCGTGATGCACCCGATCCACATGACGAAATCCAGTACCCACGAACCCGGCTCCGCAGTAAACAGCGGATACATGCGTCCCACCATAAACACGCCCGCGGCGACCATCGTGGCCGCGTGGATGAGTGCGCTGACGGGTGTCGGACCTTCCATCGCGTCCGGTAACCACACGTGCAGCGGGAACTGCGCGCTCTTACCCATCGCGCCAATAAACAGGAGAAACGCAATCGTGCTGGCGGCTGACAGGCCCCACCAGCCGTTTCGCAGGGCCAGCGCGCTCACCTGCTCCAGCGCGCCGGGGTGAAGGGCGTCGTGCGTGTACAGGTTCAATGTGCCCGTCTTCCAATACAACATCAGGATGCCAAGGAAGAAACCGACGTCGCCAATTCGCGTCGTGATGAACGCTTTCTTCATGGCGGCGGCGGCCGACGGCTTGAAATACCAGAAGCCGATGAGCAGGTAGCTGCACAAGCCGACGAGTTCCCAACATATGTACAACAACAGCAGATTGTTGGAAATGACCAGAGCCAGCATCGAGGCGGCGAACAGCGACAGGAAGCAGAAGAACCGCGTGAAATTCTCGTCCTCCGCCATGTAGCCTGTGGCATTCACAAAAATCCAGAACCCGACGAACGCCACCATCGCGGCCATCCCGGCGGTGAGCGGATCGAGGACGAATCCGATATCGAGGCTGGTGGTTCCGAATTTGAACCAGGTGAAGTTGAAGACGGCCCGCTCCACCTCATGATGTTCGCCACCGTCGATGGTCGCGAAGAACGCCCGCAACGCGAAAACACAGGAAAGCCCCATCGCGATGATGGTTAGCGCCGCTGACAGTTTGCGCGTCGGACGCTTCAGTAAGGATTGAATCGCTGCCGCGGCAAGCGGGAAAATCGGGATCAGCCACTGTTGCTGCGCGAGCTGCTGAAGGTATTCGGTGTGTCCCATCTTATCCCTTCAGACTCGTCATCTCATCGAGAGTGACGGATTTGTAAAACCGATAGACAGCGATCACCAGCGCGAGGCCGACGGCCGATTCCGCGGCGGCGATCGAGATCGCAAAAATGGCGAACACATAGGCGGTGGGCGTGGCGAAGTACTTGTAGTGCCAGAACGCCATCAAGTTCAAGATGCCCGCGTTGAACATGATCTCGATGCCGATGAGCACGATGATGGCGTTCTTGCGCGACAACGCTCCGCACAATCCGATGGCGAACAGGAATGCCGAAAGCATGAGGTAATCGCTGAGGGGGATGTTCATCGCCTGCGGATGACCTCCTCCAGTGCGATGACCACCGCGCCGATGAGCGCCGCAGTCAGCAGCACCGCCATCGCCTCAAACGGCACCACCCAATCCGCGACGAGCGCTTTGCCTATTTCAGCCACGGAGGTTTGCGCACCACCCGCGGGGAGCACTTGGGCAAGTTGGTCCTTGCGAATGACCGCCCATAGCAGCCCGGCGATGATAATCGCCGTGCCCATGCCCGCCCACCATTTGCCGCCCAAAACCTCACGCGGCCCCTCGTCGCCGGTCACGTGTCGCGTCAGCATGATCGCAAATAGCATCAGCACGGCGACGGCGCCGATATAGATCAGGATCTGCACCGCGCCCAGAAAGTCCGCGCGCAGCAGGAAATAATGTCCGGCGATGCCGAGGAAGAACAGGATCAATGAAAGAACGCAATGCACGAGGTTGCGGAGCGTGATCGCGAACAGCGCGCCCAAGACGGTGATGGCGGATAGAATCCAAAAGGTCGCTTCCATGGCGATTAGGAGGCGTACCGATATGTTCGGGGCGCGACCCCCTCCGTGGCGGCCAGCTTGGCAAGGGTGACGAACCAGAGGACGAGCCACAAGGTCGTTGCCACCCACGCCAGGGGCCGAAACGTCAGGTAATGCCACATGCCCACCGCGGCAATGTTAACAATCGACATCGGCAGAAGCATCTTCCAAGCAAAGCTCATCAACTGGTCGACACGCACCCGCGGCCACGTGCCACGGATCCAGATGTTGAGCACAATCATGAACGCCAGCTTGATGAAGAACCAGAACATGGAAATCAGGCCGCCGATCCAGCCGGGGCCGCTGCCGGGACCATTATATCCGCCAAGAAACATCGTCACAGTGATTCCGGCCATCGCAATCGACGCGAGGTATTCGCCCATTTGGAACAGAGCGAACTTGAAGCCGCTGTACTCAGTGTGATAACCGGCGATGATCTCCGATTCGGCTTCGGGAATGTCGAATGGCGTGCGGGCTGATTCTGCCATTGCGCCGATGGTGAACAGGACAAACCCGACGAATCCCCAGGGTCGGAACACAAACCAGTTGGTGACGTTGAGGAT
>JBEKUF010000137.1:0-9381 GCA_049515295.1 Verrucomicrobiia bacterium
CCTCGAGTCGGGCGTGGTGGAATTCTACGCGCTGCTGATGTTTCGCGCGGTGGGAATGCTGCTAATCGCCTCCGTGAACGATTTCATCCTGCTATTTGTGTCGTTGGAATTGGTCACCATCACGTTTTACGTGTTGGCGAGCTATCTGCGGCGGCAGCTTCCGTCTCTGGAGGCGGGGACGAAGTATCTGATCCTCGGCGCGCTCTCCAGCGGGTTCACGGTATACGGCATCGCCTACATTTTCGGGACCACGGGGACGACGAATTTCACAACGCTCAACGCTCAACTTTCAGCGTCCAACGTTCAACCAACCGCAGCATTTACGTTCGGAATGCTGCTCGTGTTGACCGGCCTCGGATTCAAGATTGCCAGCGTGCCGTTCCAGGTCTGGGCCCCCGATGTGTATCAGGGTGCGCCAACGCCCGTGACCGCGTTTCTGGCCGTGGGCAGCAAGGCCGCGGGATTTGCGCTACTGCTGCGCGTGTTGTATGCGGGATTGCTGCCGGTGAGCATGGTTTGGAACGCGTTGATCGCGGTCCTGGCGGGCGCCACGCTGCTCTACGGCAATCTGGGCGCGATTCCGCAGCGCAACATCAAGCGGCTCATGGGCTACTCGTCCATCGGACACGCCGGGTACATGCTGATGGGCGTGGCGGCGGTGAACGCCCTCGGCGCGGGCGCGGTGTTGTTTTACCTGGGCCAATACGCGTTCACCAATCTGTGCGCGTTCCTGGCGATCGTCGCGGTGACGGCGGCGACGGGCAGCGATGAAATCCCGAGCTTCTCGGGTCTCGGCAAACGCTCGCCCATTCTCGGGCTGGCGTTGTTCCTGTCGATGATGTCGCTGGCGGGCATCCCGCCGCTGAGCGGGTTTTTCGGCAAGTTCCAGTTGTTCGCCGCCGTGGTCCAACGGGCGCAGACCGACCGGTTTTACTATGTGCTGGCGGCCATCGGCGCGGCAGCGGTGGTCATCTCGCTGTATTTTTATCTTGGCGTGGGGCGGGCGATTTATTTGCAGGAGGCCGAGGACGCCTCGCCGATCGCCATCAGCAAACCGATGCGGTTTGGGTTGTACGTGTGCATGGCGGCGATGATCGGGATCGGCATCTTCCAGCGTCCACTGGTTCACGCGTCGATAATGGCTGCAAAGATTTTTCCTTTGCGGTAGAGTCGGCTCGTGCAGCCGAGGACCGGTCTCGTGAAAGTCCAACCTAACATTGTGAGTTGAGGTGTTTATGACCACACGCATTGAAAAAGATTCCATGGGCCCGTTGGAAGTTCCGTCCGACGCGTACTACGGCGTGCAGACGCAGCGGGCGGTGACCAATTTCCCGGTCAGCGGCTGGCCGCTGCCGCCGCGGCTCATCCACGCCATGGGCCGCATCAAACGCGCCGCGGCCAGGACCAACCTTGAAGTCGGCCTGATCGACAAGAAAGTGTCCGAGGCGATCGTGCAAGCCGCGACGGAGGTGGTGGATGGCAAGCTCGACAAGCAGTTTCCCGTCGACATTTTCCAGACCGGATCGGGCACGTCGACGAACATGAACACGAACGAGGTGATTGCCAGCCGCGCCAATGAGATTCTCGGCGGCAAACGCGGCGACAAATCGCCGGTGCATCCCAACGACCACGTGAATCTCTGCCAGTCCAGCAACGATGTGTTTCCGACGGCGATTCACATCAGCGTGATCGGCGCCATTCACGAACAGTTACTGCCCGCGCTGCAACATTTGCATGAAACCCTGGCGGCAAAAGCGCGCGAGTTTGACGATGTGATGAAGATTGGCCGGACGCACTTGCAGGACGCCACGCCGATTCGGCTCGGGCAGGAGTTTTCCGGGTATGCGGCGCAACTGACGAATGCCTACGAGCGAGCCGAGGAGGCAATTGAGACGCTCGACACGCTGCCGCTTGGCGGGACGGCGGTCGGGACGGGATTGAACGCGCACCCCGAGTTTGCGAAACGGACGATTGAGAAACTGTCCAGAGAACTGGGGATTCCGCTGCACGAGGAGCACAACCATTTCGAAGCGGCGGCGACGCGCGACGCGTGCGTGGCGGCGAGCGGCCGGTTGAAAACCATCGCGGTGAGCCTGGCGAAGATTGCCAACGACATTCGGCTGCTCGGCAGCGGACCGCGATGCGGCATCGGCGAATTGAAGATTCCACCCGTGCAACCCGGCAGTTCGATCATGCCGGGGAAGGTCAACCCGGTCATTGCGGAGAGCCTGATTCAGGTGTGCCTATGGGTCATCGGCGCGGACGTGTCTATCACGCTCGGCGGATTGCAGAGCTTCTTCGAATTGAACGTGGCGATGCCGCTCATCGGCGCGCAGATGCTGGAGAGCGTCCATCTGCTGGCGGCAGGATCGCGCAATTTCGCCGATGCATGCGTCAAGGGCATCGAAGCCGACCGCGAGCGGTGTGAATCGCTCGTCGAGCAGAGCCTTGCCATGTGCACGCCGCTGGCGCCCGTGATTGGTTACGACAAGGCCGCCGAGATCGCCAAGAAAGCCTACAAGGAAGGCAAGACCGTCCGCGAAGTCGCCCGCGAAGTTTCCGGACTGAGTGAGAAACAGCTCGACGAGATTCTCAACCTGCGCGCGCTGACGGAGCCGGGCATTCGAGGGAAGGGCGGGGAGTAGGGCTGCGAGTTCACACGAATCGTCATGGATGATTCGCGTGAATTTGTGTTCATTCGCGGCTACATTAGCGGCACGAACATGAGCGCTGAAACTCCAACGCCATCCGGGCCGCGCACCGGCTCAGAGAAGCTGATCAAGCTGACCGAGGCGGCGGGGCGGAAGGTGTCGCAATTGATGCAGCGGGACGGCGTGGCGGACGGGGCGTTGCGGGTGAAGATCGTCGGGGGCGGGTGCGCGGGGTTGGAGTACAAGATGGATTTTGAGAAGAACCCGCCGACGCCAAAGGACATTCTAATCCAGTCGGCGGGCGTGCGGGTGCTGGTGGATGTGAAGAGCGCGTTGTACGTCAGCGGGTCGGAGATTGACTTTCAGGACAAGATGATCGGGGGCGGGTTCAAGATCCACAATCCGAATGCGACGGCGACGTGTTCCTGCGGGGAGAGCTTTTCGGTGTAGTTGCAAACCATACCAGCGACTCGCGCACCCTGAAGGGTGCGGCTACAATAAGTCGTCGGGCATGGGCGGTGGGGGTTCGAGGCGGCGGATGTGATCGCGGCAGGCGTTGGCGGCTCCGACGAGGAAAATCCCATACACGATCAGGTAGACCAGCCACATGTTGAGGCCGGGGAGTCGCAGGGCGGAGTAGATCGTGACGACGATGGCGGGAGGCGTGGCGGCATGGAGGGCGATGTTGAGCAATTGCGAGAGCTTGAGTGGTGACGGCATCGAGCGTTCCAGCAAGGAGGCGATCACCGAGAAGAAATACGCCTGCAACAGGCATCCCAGAAGCCCCAACACCACGAGCGTCACCCATCCGATCGGCATGAGCAGCCAGAGCATGGCGCGGATCAGATGACGGAAATAATCGCCGTTGACGGCGCCATCGGGGAACCCGCGCAGGCTTTGCGGATGCGTGCTGACCGGCGCGGGAGCGTTCGACGGCGTCATCCAGTAGAGAAAACTGTCGGCGGTGAACAGGACGCCAAAGGCTGAGTTGGAGTCGACCGCGGCGGTGGCGTTGGTGGTATCGAGAATGAAGCGCAGGTTATTATTGCCCCAGGAAACGCGCTGGGTTGTCGGCGTAATGACCTTGCCATCCTTGATCGAAAAGTCCGGGCGATGATCGTCAAAGCGGCGGGCAAACGCGTCGATGCCATTCAGCGCCAGCGGAATGGCGCAGACGGCCAGCACCAGCGCGAGCAGGGCGATCAACTTCACCAAATGTTTCAGCGAGGTGGTCAGCGGCAAATCGCGGTAGGCGCGATAACTGGCAAACCCGGTGCACAACGCGAACACGGTGCGCAGGAAGTTCATGAATAATGTTCGGCTTCGCTCACGATCACGGCGGTGAACCGCTCACAAAGGGGCCAGTCCCGCCCGGTGCGGGGCGGGCGAGCGCCGTGGTTTGGCGGCCCTGGGCAGCGCCGCGAGCGTTTCTTTCTGCATTTTCTTGAGCTTGCCGGCGAAGCTGACATGGGTCGCCGCATCCATGCGTTCGGTGAACAGGATCCCATTCAGATGGTCGACCTCGTGTTGGGCGGCGCGGGCGAGCAAGCCAGTGCACTCGAAAATAATTTCCTGTCCCTCGAGGTTCTGGGCGCGGACGGTGATTTTTGCCGCGCGGCGGATATCGGCATTGACATCCGGGATGCTGAGGCAACCTTCCGAGGCGACCTGTTCACCTTCGGGGTTGCGAATCTGCGGATTGATGAGCACCAGCGGCATCAATGTTTTCAGGTCCTGAGGTTTGCCGTCGATGAACATCTCGGACGGCCGGTCGGTGACGTGGCCGACATCGATGACGGTGAGCAGGAGGGCCCGGCCGACCTGTTGCGCGGCCAGCCCGAGGCCTTCGGCGGCGTACATGGTCTCGAGCATGTCGGCGGCGAGTTGGCGAATCTCAGCCGTGACGCGTTCGATCCGCTGACCCTTTTCGCGCAGCACCGGGTGGCCGTATTTGACGATATCCAATACCACGATTCCAGTATAGCCGCCGGGGCGCGGGGCGTCAAAGCGGAAGCGGATTTCGGGCGCGATGGCGGGGCTTGCCCGCGGAATCCATCCTGTGCTAGAAACCGTGCCAAGGAGGTGCGGTTCGTGCCGCTGGAGGGATACTACGTCAAGCTGGTGGAGCTGATCGTCGCGCCGTTTCGGGATTTCGGCGCGGTGTGGCTGGGCATCGTGCCGCTGTACGTCTCGTTGCTGCTCGGCGAATTATACAAGAGCAAGGTGTCGTTCAGCCACGCGGTCGGCAACGGGTTCGTCATGCTGTGGACGGGGTTGAACTGGACGATGCACCTCTCGAATCTCGGGTTCTTCGCGTATCTCGGCGACGTCAAGAGCCGCACGGCAATCGCCTGGCTGGTGGCGGTGTGCGCGGTCGGGCTGGGGATTTTCACCATCGTGCTGGGTCTGCGCAAGAAGGACCGCACGCTGTGCCAGATTCTCGGGCATACGCGATTCTCGAACTACTTCCTGATCACGTTGTACCCGATGCAGGTCGGATTGATCCGCTGGAACTGGCCGTCGCTGTCCGCCGTGCTGGTCTTCGCCCTGCCCGCGTGGTTGTTTATCTATCTGGTGGGCCGACTTCTGAAGGTCGTCATCAAATGAGCAAACTGGAACTTCCCTACACGCACGGCTGTTTCGTCTGCGGCGCGCACAATCCGCACGGACTTCACCTCCGCTTTCGGCGCGTCGGGAACGAGGTCCACGCCGAGTTCACGCCCCAGGCGCAACACGCCGGGTTTCGCGGGATCATTCACGGCGGAATATTGTCGACGGTGCTCGACGAGGCGATGTTTTGGGCGGCGGCTTCAACGAAGAGGAAGTTTTGCCTGGCGGCGGAACTCAATGTGCGGTTCATCAGCAAGGTCAGCGTGGGCCAGCGGATGCTCTGCGTCGCGCGCCTGAAGGCGGATCGAGGTCGGCTCTGGGAATCGGAAGCCGAGTTGCGGGACGAGGCCGGCAACGTGTGCGCCCGCGCCACCTGCAAGCAGGTGCCGATGGATGTCTCCGCGATGAAAGATGCGGCGGTGGATTTCCTGCCCGACCCGGCCACAGCGGAAGGGATGAAGCTGTTTGCGGAATTGGGGCTCCGCTAAGGGCCATCAGCGCCCCCTTGGCCGCAGCTTCACCTGCCTCCGGCACGCGCGCCCACGGTGTTTTTGGGCGCAATAAAGGCCAAAACGAAGCCAATCCGGCAAAACGAAGCCAAGTGTCAAATTGGCGTACTCACGCTGCTAACTTACTATCCCCCAAGCTAATCCACATTCTCCAACACTCGGAAGAATTGGCTTCGTTTGGCAGAAATGGGGGGGGAGTACCCCCTTCTTTCGGTAGCGGTGGTCTAACTCGCCGGAGCCGAAGCGCAGCGAAGACGCGACCATATCGTCCCTGGGTCGCAAAGGCCGCCCCGTCGTGCCTTGCCGGCAAAGCGGCCGTCGTCCAAGTATCCACCGCCCGCCATCGCCGGTAAACCGCCCTGAGCCTGCCTGCGGTGAGCCTGCCGAACCGTCGAACAGGCCGATAGCCAAAAGTCTATTTCAAAGAACCGCCCCGATCCTACCACGGCTTCCGCCCCGTGTCCAGAAAAAAATATCGGTTCCGGATACTTGTTGGGCCGACGCGCGGCGTGATGCTCCAGGGCGCGGCCAATGCTTCGGCGGACGGGGTGGGAACGGCGGTTCACGGGTGCGCATCTGTGGGCACCTGCGGCTACGGATTTCATTGGGCGGGAAGCGATTGGAGAGTCGAGGCTCAAACTGCGCTCCAGAACCTACCCCACACCACACGAACGCCAACTCGCCCGCTCGACTCTCCACGGCAACTTAATCCCAATGGCGGAAATGGCAAGTGGGTCGGGGGAAATGGCGAATGGGGGAGGCGGGATGCGCGAGCAGGGCAGGCGTGGGAGCCTGTTCCTGCAATGGAAACGGGTGCGGCAGGTGAAATTGAACAACTGGGCAGGTAGTGGTGTCTCAGTTGTAGTTCCCTTGGTCTTGGTTGTAGTTTCCTTGGTCTTGGAGATGCGGCGGGCGGGTTAGAGGAACCGAGGTTCCAGTGGTCGAGCCCACAAACCGTCAACCCCGTCGGTCCCAGGACACAAGAGCAGAAAACGAGGGCGGCGCATTCTAACAGAGTGCGCCGCTTTCATTTGCCCGAATTAAGTCACAACCCACAGACACGGAGGTTTGACGGGGGGCGGGTGGGGTCGTAGTATCGGTGCGGATGGGGGAGAAGCTGGGATGTCAGGCGACGGGAATAATTCTTCACAATCGGCGTGGTTGATGATCCAGGCGGGGTTGGGCGTGTTGGCCATGAGCGCGATGGCGGTGGGTTTGTGGTGGTTCCGCACGGAGATGATTCCCGCTTACCAACGAGTGGCCGAACGCGAGCAGTTGATTGCGTTGGGCGAGCAGGCACGGGGTGGTCAGCCGTTGTGCGTGTATCACGAGGGGGACTGGATCCGCGTGGACGATTTCGCGCCGGCGAGGAAGTCGGACGGGCGATGGGTCGGTGTGGAGAAGGATGCGGTGCTGGTGGTGCGGGATGCGGCGGCGGGTTGGGTGGAGGCGGGCGAGTTGGAGCGGGACGGGGCGGGGGCGGCGCCGTTGAGGATCCACGGATCGTTTGTGGAGCGGTACGAACCGACGATGCTGGCGGATGGGTTGGAGATATCGGATTGCCGGATTCATCGGATGATGAGGTCGGGTCGGACGTATTATTCGGTGAGCGGACAACTGCGGAATGCGACGGGGCAGGCGATCTCGCGATGCGAGGTGGTGTGCCAGTTGCAGAACGGCGCGGGTGAGCCGCTGGTGGAATTGAGGTCGGCGCCGATGGGATTGGCGGGGGAGGGGTTTGGCGGATTTGAGACGTCGCCGGTGGCCGGCGGCGCGGGGGTGGCGGGATTTTCACTGAGGGTTCGGTATCAGAAGGCTGGCGTGGCGAAAGATTCGCCGCAGGTATTGGTGAGTTTGCGGCCCATGCCGGAGGTGCCACATGAGCGAGCCGGTAATTAACCGGGACGAGCAGGAGAAATTGCTGGGATGGGTGCGGGCGACGATCGAGGCCGCCGTGCGCGGGGAGGCGCCGAGGGAGATTGAGGAGGCGGAAGTTCCGGAGCGGCTGCGCGCGCCGCATGGGGTATTTGTGACGCTGAAAAAGGGCGGTGAACTGCGCGGGTGTATCGGCCGAATGGATTTCGAGCGGCCGCTGTGGATGAACGCGTTGACGGCGGCGGTCGCTTCGGCGCTGGAGGATCCGCGGTTTCCGCCGGTGCAGCCGAAGGAGCTTGGCGAGATCGCGATCGAGATTTCGATCTTGAACCCGCCGGAGGTTTTGCCCCGGCCCGAGATGTTCGATGTGACGCGACACGGGATCATCGTGGAGAAGGGCTGGCGGCACGGGTTGTTCTTGCCGAAGGTCGCGGTGGAGCAGGGCTGGGACGCGACCAAGACGCTGGAGATGGTGTGTTGGAAAGCGGGTCTGCCGAGCGACGCGTGGCGCGACCCGGCGGCGCGACTGCAGGTGTTTACCGCGTTTGACTTCGCGGAGGAGCCGCGCGGGGATGGGCGGCGCGGTCAGCACAAGAATTGAGTGCGCGGGCGGCGCACGGTTGGACCGCCGGCAGGCGCGGGACATGGGGTTGCGTCCACTGGAGTTTGCTCGATTTGAAATCCCGCCGGCGGTGACGGACAAACCTTTCGGCGAAATCACGCTCGAAATCAGTCATGCCACCCCCGCCGGCCTGCGCGATTACCTGCCGGCCGTCGTCATCCCCCGTTCAACGAGCCAGCGGACCCAGTAGTTTGCGGAACCGCTGTCCGTCCTCCACCATCGCCACGTTGTTGAACAGGCAATACGTCGGTTGCCGGCTGTCACTGATTCCGCGGAGACGGTCCAGTTCCCCGGCCGTATGATGGTGGTGCGGTCCCGTCGAACCGTGGAGACGGACGTACCGAATTTTGCCGACAGGGATCGGGTCGGTCACGAGCGGATCGAGCACGGGGATCAGGTCCAGCTCCCGGCATAGCGAAGCAATCAGGGCCCGATCCCAGTTCCCACGGGGTTCCCAACCCATCTGAAACTTGCCGCGTTTGGCGTGCTCGAAGAAGCGGCGGAGGTTCGCGATGTTTTCCTTCGTGGAATGAAAACTCTGCGGGCACTGGAACAGCACCAGCACCGCGCCGAGTTCCTTCGCCACAGCGACCGTTTCGTTCCAGGCCCAACGAATGGTCGGATTGAACCCGAAATGACCACAGTATTCGCGGTCGCGCGGGTCGAGCCGTGTGCGGCGATAGGTGGGACTGGTCGCACGATGCGTGATGACCTGCCAGGCTTTCATCGAGAATTCGAAATCGGGCGGCGCGGCGGCGCGCCAGCGCGCGGCGGTCGCAACCTTGGGCAATTGATAGAAGCTCGAATCAATTTCGACACACGAGAATGTGCGGAAGTATTTCGCCTGCGCCATCGCGAAGCCGCAACAACCGATCCTCACATTCGGATGCCTGGTTGGCACGAGAGATGATGCTACCAGAAGATGTTCGGGCTTGCAAAGCCCCCCTGTCGGCTGCATTTTATATAAAGGTAAATTTGATATGGCTACGGAACAAGTGAAGACGGCCAGCGAAGTTGCGGCGGTGTCAGCCACCGACATACTGTTTGACTGTCCCGCCTGCGGAAAGAGTCTGGTCGTGGACGAGGCGGCCGAAGGCATGATCGTCGACTGCCC
>JBEKUF010000138.1:0-9338 GCA_049515295.1 Verrucomicrobiia bacterium
CGTTCGTATGCGTGCCCTTTCATGTACGCTGCGCCGCCACAGATGAACACATGCACCTTCTTTTCGTGCGCATTCACGTGGGGCAGGGCGGCCAGCAACCGTTCGATCCCCTTTTCGGGCGACAATCGGCTCAGCGTGATGATGACGATTTCGTCGTCGGCGATGGGGCAGGGCAGGGACGCAGGCCGCGCCGCTTCGTGCACCGAGACGTCGCCCCACGGCAACACCACAATCTTTTCCGGCACGCACCACGGATAACACCGCAAAATCATCTCCTTCATCGGTGCCGATGGCACAACGATCCGCGCACTGTGCCGTACACATTGATATTGTTTCTCGAACACGAGGCGCAGGACGTCGGGCATCACTCCAAACCACCGGAACCGCGCCACCGTTTCCGGCCGGATCAGGCCGTGCAGGTAAAACCGGGTGAAATACTCGACCACATCAACGTGGAAGATCGTCACGAGCCGATAGCCTCGCTCACCCAGTACGCCAAAGTCTGGTCCCTCGCTGATATCGTTGCTCAGCACGACGCACCGCTGCGGGTCGCGCTTCAGGATTTCCGCCGTTGCCGCGCGCTCGAATTCCCGGCAAAACCGCGCGTACTGGAGTTCGCTGAGTTGCGCCAATGGCTTCGCAAGACCGGGCCCGAGCGATTTTGGACTCAGCACGGTGAGCGGGAACGGTTTGCGATCCTGCCATTCGCGAATCAAGTAATCGGCGACCGCCTTCCCGCCCCCGAGCGGTTCCGTGTCGGGAAATTCCGCATGCGCGGCGGAGTAGAGGACTTCACAATTCATGCTCAGTCTGTTGCTTGTCATTCCGAGCGTAGCGAAGAACCTCGGTCTTTGGCAAGCGACCAGAACGGCAGAGGCCCTTCGCTACGCCCACGTGGCAGGCCCGCCAGTTCGGGCTTGGCCCAACAAGAACTTTGTGCTAGTGTATTGCGCATGAGACGGTTCACTTCCTGCGGAGGGAACGATGAACAACTTTATTAAGCACGTCACACAGTACCAAGCTTCGAAAAACGACCTAGCCGCTCTGAGCTGGTTTGTTTTGCTCTCAGTCTTGCTTGGCTCGGTAATCCCGGTGTCTCTTGGCGAGCGATTGCCCATAGGGGCGATAGGTGGTGCATGTCTGATGTTCGTGTTGGGGCTATCTGCCCATGCTCGCCGCAACCCTGGGCGAACGAAGCAAGAACTTCCGCGGCCGCAGGGTACGAAATAACCTCTCCTACCCCCCGTCGTTGGTCTACACTTTACATCCGGCGCGGCCCGCGATTGATACGGATGCATAATTGCCCGTGTGGAATGCTCACGGCTGTGGGAATTTTTTGTTGAGGAACCGGCCGTTTTTCTGGATGAGTTCGCCGTCGACGTACAGCTCGCCGCCCTTGCGCAGGTCGCAGACCATGTCCCAGTGCAGGCCGCTGCGGTTTTTGTTGCCGGTTTCGCTGTAGCCCGCGCCAAGCGCCAGATGGATCGTACCGCCGATCTTTTCGTCGAATAACGTGTTCTTCGTGTAGCGGGTGACACTGTAGTTGGTGCCAATCGCGCCTTCACCGAGGTAACACGAGCCGGCGTCCATGGCGATCATGGCGCGAAGAAAATCCTGTCCCTTGTCGGCCTCGGCCTTCGCCACTTTCCCGCGCTCGAACGTCAGCCGCACGCCGTGCACTTCGCGTCCGCCATGGACCGCCGGGAAACTGAATTTCACGTGTCCTTCGACGCTGTGCTCGACCGGGCCAGTGAACACCTCGCCATCGGGGAAATTGTAGTGACCGTCGCAGTTGATCCACTTGCGGCCCTTGCACGAATAACGGATGTCGGTGTCTTCGGCGACGATGCGGACCTCGCGCGACTTGTTAAGGAAATCGGTCAGTGCCTGCTGCTCCTTCGAGATGCGCTTCCACGCGGCAATGGGATCGCGGGCGTCGAGGTGGCCCGCGCCGAACACGAATTCCTCGTACTCGGTCAGCGACATTTCGGCGTCCTGCGCGCTGGCGTTGCACGGCCATTGGGTCCCGACCCACTTCAGCGCGCCGCTGGCGCTGCGATCCATGAATATCTTGCTGAGCGGCTTGCGCGCGGAAGACGCCGCAGCCATCCGTTTCGGATCCACATTGCTCAATGCCTTGGTGTTCTCCTCACCCCAGAAACTGATCAGCGCGTCCACGGTGCGGAGCTTGAACCTGGCGAACGGCGAGATCCATTTGAGTTGCTCCTGATTCGCTTCGGTCATGAACACTTCCGCCAAGCCGTCGACGCGCAGGTCGGTGATCACGTACGCGCCACGACGGAGCGCAGCCCGGTAACATTCCCGGATCAACGGCGCGGCGCAGGCGTCGCCCTGGATGGAGACGACCTCGCGCGGTTTCAACGCCACGGAGTATTCGGTGAGCAAACGTGCCAGCTTTTCCAAACGGGGATCTTTCATGACAGTATTTAGATTCTTCAGATTTCGTTAGTTGAAGTTGTACGTTCTTGCCGTAACACAAAAGAAACGTTGGCGCAAGAGGTTAGGGGTGTTTTCACGGCACGCGAAGTGCTTGATTTGGGGGAAGATGGCAACGAATCGGGGGATTACGTAATTGTACTTGCAGCATTACAATTTGCGGGAGGCACCGTTCAATATCACGCCGGATCCGCGCTTTTTGTTTTTCAGCGCGAAGCATCAGGAGGCGTTCAACCATCTCCTCTTCGGCATTCGCGAGCGTAAAGGCTTCATCGAACTGACCGGCGAAGTCGGCGCCGGCAAGACGACGATCTGCCGCAAGCTGCTCGAAGAACTCGGCCCGAACTACAAGACCGCGCTGATCCTCAATCCGTGTCTCACGGGTCATCAACTTATCAAGACCATCGCCCAGGAATTCGGTCTCAAGGTGCGCGGGATTGATCGCGTGGCCTATCTCCACGCGCTGAACGAATTCGTCCTCGCGGAGGTCAACCACGGCAACGACGTGGTCTTGGTCATCGACGAAGCCCAGGACCTGAGCGACGAACTGCTCGAACAGGTGCGGCTGCTGTCGAATCTGGAAACCGACCACCAGAAGCTCATGCAAATCGTCCTGATGGGGCAACCGGAGTTGCGCGACAAACTTCTGCAACCGGAATTGCGTCAACTCCGCCAGCGCATCACCGTCCGCTATCATCTTCAGCCGCTTGACTTGAATGAGACGGCCGGTTACGTGAATCACCGCCTCAAACTCGCCGGTGCCAACGGCCGGCCGCGGTTCGACGAGGGGGCGATCCGGCTCGTCTACAAATACTCGCAGGGCATCCCGCGGCTCATCAATACCGTCTGCGACAAGACGTTGCTGGCCGGGTTCGTTGGCCAGATCGATGTGATGACGCGCCAAGAGGTCAACCTCGCCATCGAGGAGTTGGAGAGTGTACCCGCATGAGCCTGATCAACGAGGCGCTAAAGCGCACCCGTGATTCGGCGTACCAATCCGCCCAGACGTCGCCACCCGTCGTGTCCGCGTATCGTCCGGAGTGCGGGGGCAAAGCTCAGGGATCGAAGAGAATGTTTGTCGTCATGGGAGTAAGCGCCGCCGCCGTGCTCGCCGGCGTCATTGTCCTTGCCGTGTGGGTTGTCCCGCGTATCCAGACTGTGAAAGATGGCCTCACGCCGGGCAAAGACTTGTCGATTACGGAAACGATGCCGTCGATTCCGGCAAGCCGGGCAGCCGCGACGACGGCGGTGTCGCCAAAGGCAGAAGTCACTCCTGCTCCCCGGGCGCCGGCCGTGACGCCGCCCTCCGACGCGAAGGGAGCCGAGGACCAGATCGTCGCCAAGGTCATGGAACGGATCAAGGCTGAGCAACCGGCCGCCCCGAGCACGCCCCGACTTGTCCTTCAGGGAATCACCTACGCTTCAGACAACCGCGACGCGATGATCAATGGCGTCACGGTTCGCGAGGGCGAAGTGATCGAGGGGGCGCGGGTGGCGACGATTGAAAGTCGGCGTGTCACACTCAATTTCAATGGACAGGAAATCATCCTTCGGCTGCCCTAGCCATTGGCGTTCGGCCGGCGGTGCATTTTTCGTGCAAGCCTGGTGTTGCCGCCCTATAGTTGCCGTTGATGAAACTGTTTCATTGGGGGCTGCTGCTGCGCTACATGGTATATGGAGTGTTGCCGCTCGTGGTGGGGTTCATCTTCGTGGAGCGCCGCGTGGGGGAAGGCGCGGCGGCGGTGTTTTTTGTGGTGCTGGCATTGGTGCTGCCGTTCGTGGCCGTTGGCTGGCTCGGCTGGCAGCACCTTCGACATCGGAAACAGAAATAGACTGAGGAGGAATTTCGAAAGACCATGGGCCAGATAGCGACGAGTGTCAGTTACAGCTTCACGATGCGTTTGCGCCTCGTGAACGTCACCGGCATGTTTGCGAAGATTCTGCGCGTCATCGCCCAGCAACAGGGCGACCCGGGTGCGGTGGACGTCGTGCGGGCCGACCGGCACTTCAAGGTGCGCGACCTGACCGTCAACGCCCGCGATGACGAGCACGCCCATAAGATCATCGAGGCCATCAAACGCATCGAGGGCGTCACGGTCATTAATGTGTCCGACCGTGTGTTCCTGATGCATCTCGGCGGCAAGATTCGCATTCAGAACAAAATCCCGCTCACCACGCGCGATGCGTTGTCGATGGCCTACACGCCGGGGGTCGCGCGTGTCTGCCTCGCCATCGCCGAGGACAAGCGCAAGGCGAGCACGCTGACGATCAAGCACAACTCTGTGGCAGTGGTCAGCGACGGTTCCGCCGTGCTGGGTCTTGGCAACATCGGTCCCGAGGCCGCCATGCCCGTGATGGAAGGCAAGGCGATGTTGTTCAAGGAATTTGGCGACATCGACGCTTATCCGATCTGCCTCCAGACGCAGGATACGGAAGAAATCATCCAGGCCGTGAAATGGATCTCCACCGGCTTCGGCGGCATCAACCTCGAAGACATCAGCGCGCCGCGCTGCTTCGAGATCGAAGACCGTCTCAAGCAGGAACTCGATATCCCCGTGTTCCACGACGACCAGCACGGCACGGCGGTGGTCGTTCTCGCCGCCGCGTTGAACGCGCTGAAGCTTGTCAAGAAGAAGATGAGCGAGATCAAAATCCTGATCGTTGGTGCCGGTGCGGCCGGGGTCGCGGTCACCAAGATGTTGCAGGCGGCTGGGGCCCGCCACATCATCTGCTGCGACCGCAAGGGTATCATCTGCCGGAACCGCCTTCCGGATCTGGATTTCAGCAAGACGTGGTTGGCCGAGCACACCAATTCCCGCAACGTCAGCGGCAACGTCGAAGATGCCGCCCGCGGCGCCCACCTGTTCATCGGCGTCAGCGGTCCCGGTGTGTTCACCGTCAAGGCCCTCAAGAAGATGGCGAAGGATCCGATCGTCTTTGCGCTCGCGAATCCGACGCCGGAAATCATGCCCGAAGATGCCGAGCCGTATGCGCGCATCATCGCGACGGGCCGCAGTGATTACGCCAACCAAATCAACAACGTCCTCGCCTTCCCCGGTATCTTCCGCGGCGCGCTCGACGCCCGCGCGACCGCCATCACCGAACCGATGAAGCTCGCCGCCGCGAAAGCCATTGCTGCCTGCATAAAGCCCCACGAACTCAGCGAGGAATATATTATCCCCAGCGTGTTCAACAAACAGGTCGTCCGCCGCGTCGCCCGCGCCGTCGAGCAAGCCGCCTACGCCGGCAACGTCGGGAAGAGGCTGCGGGGGTAACGTTCCCGCAAGCACCATGGCAAACGTCGGGGAGGACGAGCCTCCCGCCTGCGTGGCCGAAGCCACTGCGGCGAGGCGAAGGCCCGCCGAGCCGCAGTGGTTGATGGGGGACGGCTGGCAGCGCATCGCGTTAGCAAATCGGACTGCCCCCAACTCTTGATCGTGGACTTAGTGGTTGTTAGGTTTGTTCCCGCCTCCACTCACGCGTGTTCCATTTCGGAAAGACGCGTCCCATAAATTCCATGATTTTGGGACCGACAGTCGCGATTGTGTCGAGGCAGGTATTCACAGTGTCCGTGTCGAGAGCCTCACACTGCTCCTTAAATCCTCTTTTGAACTTTGCCGTGGTCTTCGTGTGACTGAACACGACGGGTTCATCAATGGATACACCAAAGGTCGAGTGGAGGATCGATTTCCGGCTTTCGTCGGCCTTAAGCGCCCGCCGCAGCAACGACCGCCATTCCGTAGCCGGGACAGGCTATGGAGACTTCGCGAGGTGACGCATTTGCCTCGGTGGGGCATCGGGCACAGAGGACCCGCGTGTGCGGTCGGCGTCGCGATGCAGCGCGCGTTGAACCTCCTCGCCAGTCACCACGGCTTCTTCCGTAAGATAATGTGCAACCAGATCGCGCAACCGTGGCAACGCGATGTTATGAGTTTGACGCGTCTGCGCGTAGAGCCAATCCGAAAACCGCAGGAAGCCATGGAACGGTGAGCCGTCACGCCAGAGCAGGGGAGTTGTCTCGACGAAGTTGCCGCTGTTGGCAACCAAATCCCAGTACCGCGCGAACCGGCGCAGCCGTTGCATGGTGAAGAAATCGATGAGCTTCATCTGGAGAATCTCGTAGGGTGGATGTGGACCATAGACCATGGCCCATTCGCGGTCGTGGCGTGCAATCGGCGTTCCACGCAGCCGTTTGAGCAGGCCGACTTGTATTTCCTGCGGACCGAGCGCAACCAATCGGTCGAATCCCGCCGCGAAACTGGCGACATCTTCGCCCGGCAGGCCAACGATCAAATCCGCGTGCACGTGGACGCCGGTTTCTTCGCGTAACCAGCGCAGGGTTTCCTCGGCTTTGGCATTGTCCTGGCGCCGGCTGATGAGTTTGGCGACTTCTTCGTTGAACGTCTGGATGCCGACCTCGAACTGGAGCGCGCCGGGCGGAAATTCCTTGATCGGTTCGCGCAACGCCTGTGGCAGGCGGTCGGGAATCATCTCGAAGTGCACAAACAGTCCGGGCCGGTACCGTTCGAGAAAGAACCGCAGGATGGCCGCACTGATTTTGAGGTTCAGGTTGAACGTGCGGTCGACGAACTTGAACTGGCGGACACCGCGGTCGAGCAGACGTTGCATCGCCGCCAGAAACGCGTCGAGCGGAGCGTTGCGCACCGGCACATCGAGCGAGGAAAGGCAGAACTCGCATTCGTAGGGACAGCCCCGCGAAGCCTCCACGTAGATGGCGCGATGGGCAATGTCCGTGTCCGTGTAGAGTTCGTAGGGCAGGGCGAGCCGGTCAAAGTTGGGCAGCGGAGCGGGAATGATGTGGGGACGCGACGAGCGCCGTGCGTGGGATTGAATGATTTCGCGGCACAGCTCGGCGAACGCAAGGTCGGCTTCGCCCGTGATGACGTGGTCGGCCAGGCGGACAATCTCCTGCTGGTCGCACTCGTAGCTTACCTCCGGCCCACCGAGAATGACCGTCAGATCGGGCCGCAACCGCTTCAAATCGGCGACCAACTGCAGCGATTGCGTCGCGTTCCAGATGTATACGCCGATGCCGACGATTCTCGGCTCATGTCGCAGAATGGCTTCAACGGCGTCGATGGGCCGCTGGTTGATGTCGAACTCAAGAAGGCAAGCGCGCGGTTGCAACTCACCCAGATTGGCCATCAAATACCGCAATCCGAACGCACAATGCGCGTACTTGGCATTCAGGGTGGTGAGAATAATGTCCGCCATTCCGAGGGCGCAGTATCGCACAACGAACACCTCGCGGAAAGGGCGGATTCGGCAAGATCGTAACGTGTGGGGACGCGCGACCGCCGTCTTCGGGCAAGCAGCAGATCGTCCCGACCGTGCCGGTTGGAATGATACGACCGGTCTTTGCCTGGCTATTTGTTGCTCAGGGGTGTGAACCGGAATTTCTGCCCGCCCACGCTGGCCTCGAACATCAGGCCGCTCTTGGCGATGGTGAACACCTGCACGCCGTTCTTGTACTTCGCATCGGCGGACGCGCTCTCGGCGGCAGCCACGGCATTCACTCCGGCGCTCATGGCCCATTCGTTGACCTTCATGCCCTCCAACGCGCCTTTCGTCTCGAAGAAGATCACCTCGGCGTATTCCTGCCCGCCCAACTGCGCGCCGACCGTGACCTGGGTCATCTTGCACGTGCCGATCAGCTTGCCTTGTTCGAAGACCTCGCCGGCACCCGCCGCCGCGCCGATACCCACCGCGCCTTTGCCGACGCTGGGAAGCACCGCATATCCATACGCCGTGTCGAACAGCTTGGCGACGTTCGTGCTGTCGCTTTTGAAAAGCTGGATGGCGTCCTTGACCTGGTCATCCAGCGCTTTTTCCCCGGCGCTGAGCGGCAAACAAATCCCTACCACCACCAAAGCGATAATGATACTGCTGAACTTCAACACTTTCATTGTTCCTCCTCCTTGCAGATTGCGGCCATCAGAAAGCAATCTGCCTGTCAGTCTACACAAGCCACCGGCAAAAAGCAAAGCCTTAGATGCAGGTCATCTCTGCGCTTGCACAGGACGCTGGCTGTGCGTCATACTGACAGAATAGATTGATGGTACCAAATTGACCACAGACAAAGGAGACCGATGAAAGTTAAGGATTTGTCCCACATCGCTGCCGTGTCCGCTTTGATGATTGCCGCGACGCTCAACGCCCGCGCCTGGGACGGCACCGGGCACATGCTCGTTGGCCAAATCGCCTACGACCGGCTCAACGACAAGGCCAAGGCGCGCGTCAGCGAGTTGGCCGCCCAAATTCAGAAAGACGGTGTGCCCTACAACGCCGTCAACATCAACTGCTGGGCCGACGACATCAAAGCCCGCGATGCCGACACCCCGTTTCGCGGGTGGTACCGGGTATGGCACTACATCGATATCGGCTGCGCCACGAACGACCCCGATGTGTTGTCGAATCCTCCCGCGTTGTCGAAGACCAATGGCGACGTGGTGGTGGCGCTGCCCTATTGCGTTAATCTGATCAAGACCAAGCAGTTCAACGCGCTGGTGCCCAATGAATCGGTGGCGATGGCGCTGGCCATGCATTTCGTCGGCGACATCCATCAGCCGCTTCACACCACGGCGCGATACAATCCCAACCCGAATCCACCGCCGGGCGAATACAAGGACGACGCGGGCGGCAACGGTCTCAGCGTCACCAACCTCGTGGACACGCCCTGGCCGCCAAACCTGCACACGTTCTGGGATGAGGCCTACCGCCGGTACTACGAAGGCGGCGAAGTGAAGGCCGGGCCGCGCCTGAACGAAGCGCTCGCACCGGATGCTCCCGAATTGAAAGAGTGGATGAAGCGCCTCGCACCCTACGCGCCCACCAGTCCCGATGTGAACTTCGACGTGATG
>JBEKUF010000139.1:0-9298 GCA_049515295.1 Verrucomicrobiia bacterium
ACGGTGCAAAATGACATCCTGAAAGAGTACATCGCCCGCGGCACGTACATTTTCCCGCCACAACCTTCGTTGCGCCTCACCGCCGACATCGTCGAGTTCTGCGCGAACGAAGTGCCGGGCTGGAACACGATCAGTGTCGGCGGCTATCACATGCGCGAGGCCGGTTGCACCGCCGCGCAGGAGATCGCGTTCACGCTGGCCGATGGAATCGCCTACGTGCAGACGTGCGTCGAACGGGGCATGGACGTCGACAGCTTCGCGCCGCGCATCGCGTTTTTCTTCAACTGCCACAGCAACTTCCTCGAAGAGATTGCCAAGTTTCGCGCCGCGCGCTGGCTCTGGGCGCACATCATGCGCGACCGTTTCGGCGCGAAGAACGAACGGTCGATGATGCTGCGGTTTCACACTCAGACGGCCGGTTCGACGCTTACCGCCCAGCAACCCGACAACAACGTGGTGCGTACGACCATCGAAGCGCTCGCCGCCGTGCTCGGCGGAACGCAAAGTTTACATACGAATGCCAGGGACGAAGCCATTGCCCTGCCGACGGAGGAATCGGCCCTGCTCGCATTGCGTACACAGCAGATTATTGCTTACGAATCGGGCGTGACCGCCGAGCCCGACCCGCTCGGCGGCAGCTATTACGTCGAATCGCTCACCAATCAGCTCGAGCAACAGGCGCGCGGGTACCTGAACAAGATCGACAACATGGGCGGGATGCTCAAAGCCATCGAAGGCGGCTACGTCTACAAGGAGATTTACCGCGCCGCCTACGAACATCAGAAGGCGGTTGAGAAGAAGGAGAAGATTATTGTTGGGGTGAACGAGTTTGTGAGCGAGAAGAAGCTGACACTGAAGACGCAGGAGATCGACCCGAAGTCGGAGCCGCGTCGCCGGCGCGAACTGGCCGCGCTCCGTAAGAAACGAAATGGCCCGAAAGTCGAGAAATGCCTCGCGACGTTGGAAAGGGCGGCGAAAGGTTCCGAGAACCTGATGCCGGTCATTGTCGATTGCGTGCGCAGCTATGTCACGGTCGGTGAGATCTGCCGGGTGTTGAGAGCGACCTTTGGCGAATATCGTCCGACGCATAGCATATGACGGGAGGAGCCAGGAGTCAGAATCCAGGAGCCAGAATGGAACGCCCGCCCGCAAAGAGCTTTGAAGACCTGATCGTATGGCAGAAGGCGCATCAGTTTGTGCTTGGTGTCTATCGCTTCAGCGAGGCCTTCCCGAAAATCGAGATATATGGCCTCACGTCACAATTGAGGCGAGCGGCTATGTCGATTCCTGCGAACATCGCTGAGGGCTTCAAGAAGAAAGGCCGTGCCGACAAGGTCCGTTTTATGAACATTGCGCAAGGCTCTTTCGAAGAATGTCGTGACTACTTGATTCTGGCCAAGGACCTTGGATATGGCGACAATAGATCAGTGTTGGTGCAACTCGAAGAGGTCAGTAAACTTTTGGAGGCGTATGCTTCCGCAATTCTGAATTCTGGCTCCTGACTCCTGGATTCTCAGCTATGAAACGACCGATCAAAGTTCTGATTGCCAAGGCCGGGCTCGACGGCCACGAACGCGGGGCGTTGGTCGTAGCCATGGGATTGCGTGATGCCGGGATGGAGGTCGTGTACACGGGTATTCGCAATACGCCGGAGCAAATTGTCCAAGCCGCCATTCAAGAGGACGTCAATGCCATCGGGCTGAGTTCGCTTTCGGGCGGTCACATGGCCCAGTTCACACGGGTGATGGAGTTGCTCAAGAAGGAAAACGTCAAAGGCGTGCTGGTGTTTGCCGGCGGCATTATTCCTGACGAAGACGCCAGGAAACTGAAAAAGCTTGGCATCCAGGAGGTCTTCGGCCCCGGCAGTTCCATCGCCAGCATCGCCGAGTTCTTGAAAAAACGCGTGCGGCCGAGATGAGTATGACAGGCAAAGAGCTCACGAAACTGGTGACGCGCCTGGAAGCCGGCGAACCGTTGCCTGCGGAATTTTACGCGCGCACGGGCAACGCGCGCATTCTCGGCATCACCGGCCCGCCCGGCGTGGGCAAGAGTTCGCTGATTGATCGGTTGATTGACGAATTACGTCGGCAGGGCAAGACGGTCGGCGTGATCGCCGTTGATCCGACCAGTCCGATCTCGGGCGGGGCGCTGCTCGGCGACCGTCTGCGGATGCAGCGGCACAGCGAGGATGACGGCGTGTTCATTCGCAGCTTGGCGACACGCCATCACCATGGGGGACTCACCGATGCGACGCCGCAAATCATTCACGCACTGGACGCGGCGGGATTTGACATCGTGATCGTCGAAACCGTGGGCACGGGACAGGATGAAGTCGAGGTCGCGGAAGTTGCCGACACGGTTGCCGTCATTCTCATGCCGGAACTGGGCGACGAAATCCAGCGGGCGAAATCCGGCTTGATGGAGATCGCCGATATCCTGGTGATCAATAAGGCGGATTTGATGAACGCGGGCACGGCTCGCCGGGAAGCCCGTCCTCCAAACGACGGCCAGAAATGGGAGCGGCCAACACTCCACACGTCCGCCAAGAGCGGCGAAGGGATCACAATCCTTTGGGGTGCGATCGAGGCGCATCAGGCATATCTTGTGTCCTCGTGTGAGTTGGCGCGACGGCGTGAGCGAGCGGCCCGAGCCGAAGTGATTCGACTGTTGCAATCGCGGATGTCGGCGTCTATACTCCAAAGCTTGGAAGCACCGCGGGCGCAAAATATCCTGACTGATGTAGCGCAGAGAAAACTTGACCCGTACGACGCCGTTGAACGACTCTCGCGAGAGGTTTTCGGGAGCTAGAACAGGAGTTCTTAACATGTCATCGCCAGTCCTCGCTAAAAAGCCGCAGGCCAATCCCAAGCCCACCGCGGAGCCGCACCGCTACAAGAATTACATCAACGGGCAATGGGTGGACTCGTCCTCGGGCAAATCCACTCCAAACATCAATCCGGCCAACACCGACGACATCATCGGCCACGCACCGCAATCGACGCGCGACGAAGCGAAGGCGGCGATTGCCGCGGCGCAGGCCGCGTTCCCGGCGTGGCGGAACACTCCCGCGCCGGCGCGCGGTCGGATCCTGGCCAAAGCGGTCCAGCTTTCCTATGAACGCAAGGAGGAGATTGCCCGCATGATGACGCGTGAGGAAGGCAAGATCCTCACCGAAGCGCGCGGCGAAGTCCAAAAGGGCATCAACCTGCTCGAATACTACGCGGGCATGTCGTTCCGCGTCGAGGGGCGCACCTCGCCGAGCGAAATGCCCAGCACGTTCGTGTACACCATCCGTCAGCCGCTCGGTGTCGTGAGTTGCGTCACGCCGTGGAACTTCCCGTTCTGCATCCCGGCATGGAAGACGGCCCCGGCGCTGGTGGCCGGGAATGCCGTCGTATTCAAGGCCGCGACCAACACGCCCGGCTGTGCCGAGTTGCTGGTAAAGATTTATGAGGACGCCGGCCTGCCCAAAGGCGTGCTCAATCTCGTGTACGGCAGCGGCGGCACCGTGGGCGATGAGCTGGTGAACAACCACAGCGTGCGCGCCGTGTCGTTCACAGGTTCGTGTGAGACGGGTAGTCAGGTCGCCAAACAGGCCGCGTCGCACCTGGCGAAAGTCACCTGCGAAATGGGCGGGAAGAACCCGCTGGTGGTGATGGACGACGCGGACCTCGATCTCGCGGTGGAAGGATGCGCCCAGGGCGCGTTCGGTTCCACGGGCCAACGTTGCACGGCGACGAGCCGGTTGATTCTCCACAAGGCAATCGCCGAGGAATTTCTTGAGAAGTTGATCGACCGCGTCAAGAAAATCAAGGTCGGCGACGGCATGCAAGACAGCGTGGGCATGGGCCCGGCGGTGGACAAGGCGCAATACGAAACCGATTTGCGCTATATCGAGATCGCGAAGAAGGAAGGCTGCAAGTGTTTGATCGGCGGCGGCGCGCTTACGGAGGGCAAGCTCGCGAAAGGCTATTTCGTGGCGCCAACGATATTTGACAACGTGAAACCCGGGAACACCCTCGCGCAGGAAGAAGTATTCGGGCCGGTGTTGGCCGTATTTCGCGTGGACGACTTCGAGGAGGCGATGGAGGTCGCCAATAACGTGAAGTTTGGTTTGACCTGCGCAATCTACACGGGCGATGCGAACCTCGTGATGAGGTTCACCGACCGGATCGAGGCGGGCATGGTGCACATCAACTCGCCGACGGTGGGCGGCGAAGCGCAATTGCCGTTCGGCGGATACAAGGCGACCGGCTACGGCAGCCGGGAGATGAGCGACGAAGGACTGAACTTTTTCACCCAACTCAAGACGGTGTTCTACGATTACACGGGTGTGAAACGGCAGACGAATATTTACTGAGGATTAACGACGGGAGGCAAGCACATGGCGCGGATCGTACGAGGCGGATTGATTCAGGCGACGAACCCGGAACCGGGCACGTCCACAGTGAAGAAAATCAAGCAGGCGATGATCGAGAAACACATCAAGCTCATCGCGCAAGCGGCCAAGAAAGGCGTGCAGGTGTTGTGCATGCAGGAGATTTTCTACGGCCCGTATTTCTGCTGCGAGCAAGAGATCAAGTGGTACGAGTCCACCGAGCGTGTGCCGGATGGTCCGACAGTAAAGTTAATGCAGCAGTTGGCCAGGAAGCACGGGATGGTGATTGTAGCCCCCGTGTACGAAGAGGAAGCCACGGGCACCTATTACAACACCGCCGCGGTGATCGATGCCGACGGCAAGTTCCTTGGCAAGTATCGCAAGAGCCACATCCCGCACTGCAAACCGGGCTTCTGGGAAAAATTCTACTTCAAGCCCGGCAACCTCGGCTATCCCGTGTTCGAGACGGCGGTTGGCAAAGTCGGCGTCTACATCTGCTACGACCGACATTTTCCCGAGGGCTGGAGATTGCTCGGGCTCAACGGCGCCGAGATCGTGTTCAACCCGAGCGCGACGACGGCGGGCTTGAGCGAGTACCTGTGGAAGCTGGAGCAACCGGCTGCGGCGGTCGCCAACATCTATTATATCGGCGCGATCAATCGCGTCGGCACGGAGAAGCCGTGGAGTTTCGGGGAATTTTACGGGTCGAGTTATTTCGCCAGTCCGCGCGGTCAGATCATCGCCGAAGGCCCGCGCGACAAGGACGCGGTGGTGGTTGCCGACCTGAATCTCGATATGATTCGCGAGGTGCGCAACGTGTGGCAGTTCTACCGTGATCGCCGGCCCGAAACATACAAGGATATGGCCGAATTGCTCCCGTAGCATGATGGATTCCCCGGTCCAGGAACTCGACGGCGTTCGCGTCACCAACGGCATTCACGAGGTGACGGACGATATCTCGCATTCGCCGTACTGGAATGAAGATATTGCGCCGACGCGCATCATTGACCGCAAGTGGGGATTGAAAGACATCGCGGCGCTGTGGATTTCGATGTCGGCATGCATCCCCACCTACATGCTGGCCTCGTCGCTGATTTCCGAGGGCATGAACTGGTATCAGGCCGTGTTGACGATCTTCTTCGGCAACGCCATCGTCCTGATCCCGATGATTCTCAACGCCCACGCGGGCACGAAGTATGGCATTCCGTTTCCCGTGTATTGTCGCGCGTCGTTCGGCGTGCGCGGGGCGAACATTCCCGCATTGTTGCGCGCGTTCGTGGCCTGCGGGTGGTTCGGCATCCAGACATGGATTGGCGGCTGGGCGATTTACAAGATTTGCACGATTTACATTCCATCGTGGGACCAACTGCCGACGTGGTGGGGCGGCATCAACATCGCGCAATTCGCCTGCTTCATGTTTTTCTGGGGCATCAACATGCTCGTCATCTACAAGGGCATCGAATCCATCCGCATCCTGCTCGATATCAAAGCGCCGCTGCTTATCTTGCTTGGTTTGGCCCTTCTGGCGTGGGCGTACCACGCGGCGGGCGGCTTCGGACCGATACTGTCGCAGCCATCGGCGTTCGTGCCGGGAGGGCCGAAGGCCGGTCAGTTCTGGATGGTATTTTTCCCGGCGTTGACGGGCATGATCGGTTATTGGGCGACGTTGTCGCTCAACATACCGGACTTCACGCGATACTCGCGGACGCAACGCGACCAGGTGGTCGGGCAGGCAATCGGGTTGCCAACGACGATGGCGCTGTACTCGTTCATTGGCGTGGCGGTGACCAGTGCGACGATTGTCATTTATGGCGGATTCCCAATTTGGGATCCGGTCGTGTTGATTACGAAATTCAAAAGCCCCGTCGTGCTGGCAGTTTCGTTGTTCGCACTGTGTCTGGCAACGCTGGCGACAAACCTCGCCGCGAACGTGGTCAGTCCCGCCAACGATTTCTCTAATCTCTGGCCCTCGAAGATCACCTTCCGGATCGGCGGCTTGATCACGGGCATCATCGGCATCCTGATTCAACCATGGAAACTCGTGGCGGACCCCAGCGGTTACATCTTCACCTGGCTCATCGGATATTCGGCGCTGCTGGGACCGATTGGCGGAATTTTGATTTGCGACTACTTCGTGATCCGACATATGCAGCTCCGCCCCGCTCAACTCTATTTGCGGGATGGCCAGTATTTTTATCGCAACGGCTTCAACCCCGAGGCGATTGCGGCCCTGGCCCTGGGGGTCGCGCCCAACGTGCCCGGATTTCTCGGCACGATCAAGCTGATTGATCCGGCAACCGTCGGCCCGTTCCTGATGCACCTGTACAGCTACGCCTGGTTCGTCGGCTTCTTCATTTCATTCGTTGCGTACCGGGTCCTGACGACCCGGGTGCGCACACCCAGAACAGAAAGGTAACTACCATGCACATGAAAAAGACGGATAATTTGACATCGGAACAAATCGGCCGGATGCGCGACGAATACATCCTGCCCAGCACGATGAGGTATTTCCCGATGAACATCGTGAAGGGCGAGATGCAGTTTGTCTATGACGACAAGGGCAACAAGTATCTCGACGGATTTTCTGCGGTGGTGACGATCAGCGTCGGACATTGTCATCCCGAGGTCACGAACCCGGTGGTCGAACAAGTCAAGACGTTGCAGCACATGACGACGCTGTACTATCACCCGAACCTGGTCCGCTACGCCGAGAAACTTGCCAGCGTGATGCCGGATGGCCTGAAGGTCAGTTTCTTCACCAATAGCGGCTGTGAAGCGAACGAACTGGCCGCGTTGCTGGCGAAGAACCACACCAAGCAGACGGAATTCGTCGCGTTACGGCACAGTTTTCATGGCCGCACGCTGATGGCGATGACGATGACCGGGCAATCGAAGTGGCGGCATTCATTGCCCTACGTGTTTGGCGTCCTGCACGCGTCGCCGGGCTACTGTTACCGATGTCCGTATGGATTGACCTATCCCTCCTGCAAACTCGCCTGCGCGCGCGAGATCGAGGACATGATCAAATACGGCACTTCGGGCAAGATCGCGGCGTTCATTGCCGAACCCATTCAGGGATTTGGCGGCGTGGTGGATCCACCGAAGGAATATTTCGAAATCGCCTACGACATCGTGAAGAAATACGGCGGCCTGTTCATCTCCGACGAAGTGCAGACGGGTTTTGGCCGAACGGGAGACAAGTGGTGGGGCATCGAGCAATGGGGCGTGAAGCCCGACATGATCACCATGGCCAAGGGCATGGGCAACGGCATCCCGCTCGGCGGCGTCACCTGCACCACGGAAGTCGCGGAATCAATGCGCGAGAAGGTTCATTTCAATACCTACGGCGGCAATCCCGTCAGCATGATGGCGGGGTTGGCAGTCCTGGAGACCATCGAGCGCAACAAGTACATGCACAACTGCAAGGTCATGGGCGACCGGCTGCACGAAGGCTTCGACAAACTCGTCCGCAACCACAAGATCGTCGGCGAACATCGCGGCAAGGGCCTGATGCGCGGGTTGGAGATCGTCAAGGACAAGCAATCGAAGGAAGTCGCGCCGCAACACGTCCAGCGGGCGATGGAATTGTGCAAGGACCGCGGACTGCTGATCGGGCGCGGCGGCATGGCGGCCAACACCATCCGCATCAAACCGCCATTCTGCGTCACCAAAGACGACACCGACTTCATCGTGAAGACGCTGGACGAAGTGTTTACGATTATTGAGAAGGGCTAGGGTAGGCAGCAGGGAGATAGGAGTCCGAGGTAACAAGTCGGCAGGCTCTGCGACTGATGTGGTGATGCCGAGGCGAGTGCTCTAGCCGTCCGTTGGCTGCAGTTGGCCAAACGTAATAGGGTTGGTTACCAGCCGGTCAAGAGAACCATTTTCGGTCGTGGTGCGGTTCTCCCCGCGTCTGGGGGGCCTGCAACCCTCGAAATTCTTCGAAAACTGAACGATTGCGGATCAGTTCGGTTTGCGGTTGGCGAAGCCTCGGTTACCACCACAGCCACGGCTTCCATTTGATCTGCGTTAGGAGAACGGCCTGGGAGAAAAAAGGCGGGTGCCGCATTGTTTTTCGTGCGCAAGCTGCTATATTGGCCCATGGGTTGCGGTGGCCAATTAGGGTGTGGTTGAGAAACATTTGACGGCGGCGTTCTTCGGAACGCCGCCGCCGTTTTTTCCCTGGTTGCCAAAGGCGAGACGCATTCCTGTTTTGAGGGCGCTATGGAACTGATGCGATGCTGGCAGAGGGGCGGGATCAAGTTGCGCAGTCTGAAGAGCCGTCGTCGGCCGTGGCAGTGGAGACGCTTTGGCGAGGGGCGAACGACGAAGGTGTACATCCAGGAGGCCGAGCGCACCCGGACGTATAAGAAGACCGATCTGTCGCTGGTTGATCTTCTGTGCGAGCCGGCCCAGAAGATTCTCTCGAAGGTCGATCCCAGCCGGATTGACGGCGTGTTCGTCTCCGTCCAGAACATTTCCTCATTCACCGGCGAAGGCAACATCGCCACCAAGGTGGCGGACCGGCTCGGTCTGCGCGGGGCCGAGGCCGAACGCGTCGAGACCGCGTCCAACGGGCAGACCGTCTTGTTGCGCGCGTTCGACGCCGTCGCCAGCGGCCGGTGCAAACGCGTGATCGCCATCGGCGGCGAAAAAATGAGCGCCGTCGAGCGGAACCACCGGGCCCGTATCATCGGCGAGGTGATCGATCCCATCGACCGCGCGTGCGGATTGACGATGCCATCCGCGATCGCGTTGATCTCCCTCGAATATGCCCGCGTCAACGGTGTCTCGCCCGCGGACCTGAAAGTGCTTCTCGAAAAAATCGCCATTCGCGCGTACGGCTATGCCGCCGCCAATCCCAATGCCCAGTTCACCGGCAAAACCATCACCGTGGAGGAGTATCGCGACCCGTTGCGC
>JBEKUF010000140.1:0-9265 GCA_049515295.1 Verrucomicrobiia bacterium
GAACGCGGCCCCACCCCCACCTAGAATTGTCCAGCCTACGGGTGCAGGTCCCGTCCAAGACGGCTCACCGCGACGCCGCCGCATTTCGTCCATGGCGACCGTTCAAGTAGGCTTGACATCGGACCTCTTTTGGAATCTGATGCTACCCGAAAACACGGACATGAGAATCCGGCTCAAGGCATTATTTGCGACCACAGTTTCTGCAATTGCGTCATATCTGACTTCGCAGTTTGTACACCCGGGACTCAGTGGGGGCATTCTCGCTATTGTCGGCATTGCGATCACGACATACTTGTTTTGCGAACATTGGATACCACGCCTTGAACGGCGGTTCGGCCGGCGACAAATTGATGGCCAACCAGTTTTCAAAATGGAGGGTCTTTGGTGGGAAATGCAAGAGGAACATCCACACCTCAAGATCGCAGGTGTTAATCTTCGATATAATTCGCAAACTGAGCGAATATCACTGGATGGCAAAGCTTACAATAACGACGGTTCCGAAGGCGCAGTGTTTAGAAGTCTGGAATCAGTGGTCTTACCGGATATGCGCGAGATCTTCTGGCACTGGGAGGGCAACCTGAATTCGCAGCGAGGCATAATGAAGGGCGTTGGCACCATGGTGTTTACCGCTGTGCAACAAGGACCTTTTCGTGAGGGACTGGGAAACTACACTGAATTTGCGACAGCCAACCGTCCTATGCATTTCGTCAAATTTACATTGATACGCTTCACAAAGCAAGAAGAGCAATTATGGGAATCCGGGAACGAGAGAAGACGAAGACGCGCTGTAACTCATCGTTTAGCAGAATATCGACGCGTGCACGCTCCAACAAAGCAGGATGAAGAGTCTAGTATACTTGACCAAGTGCGCTCTATGCCACAACAAAAGCGCCCCACCCCCACCTAGAATTGTGGGCCTCGACGGCCCCACCGCCTCAGCAGAGGTTCCCCGGTTGCCTCAGGTCGGCATCCGCCGGCGCGGCAGGGATGACGGATGAGGGATGAGCGTTCAACCCCGACAACGGATGTCGGGGCAGGCGGCGGACGGGAAACGACAGAGATCCTTCGACAAGCTCAGGATGACACGGAGTGGGAAGGGAAGCGGTGGGGTGCCGCGTGGGGGTTCCAAGCCCAGCGAACATGGCTCGGGTCTCGTCCGACTCGGCTTGCGGCCTACAGCACCCGGACGGCGGTCAGCGCCCGCGGTTACCCTTCGGCAGGCTCAGGGCAGGCAGCCGACGCGAAAACAGTTTGCGCTACGGGGTGATGGCGAACCGGTAGAAGCCTTGCGGCCCCGTGACGCCGCCGAAGTTGGTCAATGTCAGGAGGGCGCCGATGCTATTGGTGACCGATACGCCCGGAACATTGACCCAGTTGGTGGGGTTCATTGAGTTGCTAAACTGCAGTTGATAGGTTTCGCAGGCGATGGAGACCACATTGAAAACGATGTCGTTGCCGGACGGCTGTACTCCGGTAATTTGGTTGATCGGCCAGGGCGGCGGAGCAAGCGGAACCGTAATCTTGAACACGACGCCGGCGTTGTTGGTCCCGCCCCAGAAAGTCGTGCCGTAGAAATTGCCGTCGCTGGCTTGGACCAGCCCCGACTTGGGAGATCCGCCATCCTTGCCACCGGTGAAAGAGTACAGGTTGGTCAGGGAGCCGGTGGGGGTGATTTTGAACACGGTGCCATATAAGTAGGTCGAACCCCCCAGGTAAGACGTGCCGTAGAAATTGCCGTCGCTGCCCTGCACCAGCCCGCCATAGATCTCATCGCCATCCGTGCCGCCGGCGAAGTGATACAGAGTGGCCAGCGCACCGTTGGTGTTCATTCTGAACACGGTGCCGTGGCCGTTGGTGCCGCCTAGTAACGTCGTGCCATAGAAATTGCCATCGCTGCCCTGCACCACCCCGGTTTGAGGAAACTCGCCGTCGACAGGGGTGCCAAGGAAGGAATACAGTGTGGTCAGCAACCCGTCGCTGCTGATTTTAAAGACGGTGCCGTAGCCGTTCGTGCCGCCGGCGACCGTCACGCCATAGAGCCAACCGTCGGTGCCTTGCACCAACGTGGCCTGAGTACGTTGGCCGTCATCGCCACCGAGGAAGGAATAGAGAGTGGTCAGGGCGCCGTTGGTGCTGATCTTAAACACGGTACCGCAGCCGCTGTTGGCGCAAGAGGTGTCCGTCCCGCCGTAGTAAGTCGTGCCATAGAAATAGCCGTCACCGCCCTGCACCAGCCCGGCCTCGGGCCATGCGCCGTCGACGGGGGCGCCAATGAAGGAATGCAGGGTGGTCAGTGTTCCGTTCGTGGTGACTTTGAAGACGGTGCCAACGTTGTTCGTACCGCCGTATTGTGTCGTGCCGTAGAAATTGCCATCGCTACCCTGGACGAGCCCCCCCAGAGGACTTCCACCATCGAGGGAGCCAGTGAAGGAATACGGAATGGTCAGCACGCCGTTGGTGCTGATTTTGAATATGCAGCCATCGCCGTTGGTGCCGCCGCCGCAGGCCGTGCCATACAAATAACCGTCACGGCCTTGCACGAGCGCGTCTGCGGGGGCGTCGCCGTCTCCAGGGAAGCCGCCAAACTGGTGCAGTGTCGTCAGCGTCTGTCCGCTGGCGTTGAACGCTGGGCCAGCCAGGACCACCAGAATCAGTGGGATGATCAGGCGAAGTGGATTCGCCAAAGTACGCCCGGCCAAATTTCGCATGTACATACCCCCGGTTCCTCTCTCAGCCGTTGCCTCGCTGCGATGAGAACCCGAACGACTCTCGCCGAGATCGGGGGTCAGACTAGCATTCCGGCGATGGCAAGTCGAGCACTTTGAGCCGCCAATAACCTTGCACCCTCACTTGGAATTGTGGGCCTCGACAGCCCACGCCATCAGCAGACATCTGAGGTTTCCCGATTGCGTCAGGCCGGCATCCGCCGGCGCGGCAGGGATGAGGGATGAGGGATGGGCCACGTGATGGCCGAGAGAGTTCGGCCAAACGTGGGCTTCGCCCACGTGAGGCTACGCCAACGTGGGCTGCGCCGGGAGGCGGCGGCATCTTTTTTTGACCGGGCGTCGAAATGGGCTGGACAGTCGGTATACGATAGTGTATATTCAGCGCGGTTGTTTGAAATAAGGGACAGGGAAGATGGCGACAGAGCGCCGCGTGAGGGCACGCGGCCTACAACGCTGCGGACCGCGGTTTGCCGCCCGCGGCTACCCTTCGACTGCGCTCAGGGTAAACCCTTCGACTGCGCTCAGGGTAAACCCTTCGACAGGCTCAGGGCAGGCCCTTCGACAAGCTCAGGGCAGGCCCTTCGACGGCCCGCGAAAGGGTTTGCAACCTAGGCACGACGTGGTTGCGTCTCCACTTCGTTTCGGCTCCGTCGGACTCGGCTTCGCACGCTACACCGACCAGAGACAGGGAGGGTGCGCGAAAAACGTGAAAATTGGAAAACGAACCCAAGTTTGCGTAGGCCGGCGTGGAAAAATGTTCCGGGGAAAGCCAAAAACGAACCCAAATTGGAGGGTACGACAGGGCGCTTACGGCCCAGAATACAACGGCGTTGGGACTGGTTACCAGTGCTGTAGATGTTTATGCAGATTGGGCAGGGGGGAACATTGCGGACAGCAGTCCGGGCTCGTTCTTTCGCGAAGTTACGATCTCGCAACTCATTTGCCCGCAACGTGCTACACAGGCCCAGCAGTCTCTGCTGGCGCGCTTCGGTTTGATTTGTGCTAAGTGAGGCGTGGTTCTCGGCCTTCATAAGGAGGAGGCGCAAGACGAAAAATCGATTGGAAACCAACAACCTCTTCGCTGATGAGTTGATTCGATCTCAGCGAGAGGAAATTGAAAAGTACCGTTGGATCGAGAGCGAGAAGGCCGGTCGCGACATCGGATGGGAGCGAGCGAGCGAGGAGTGGAAGCAAAAACATTTCTCGACGTGGAGGCAGGACATCCGCCAGCGCGGCGTCGAGCCGTCTTTGTTTGAAATCCTCTGGTCGCAACAGCAGGAAATCGAAACCTACAAATGGATCGAGAGCGAGAAGGACGGACGTGACATCGGCTGGCAGCAGGCGGTCACGGAATGGCAGGACCGCCATTACCACGCGTGGAGGGATCACGTGTGGACGACCAGCTTGAGTGAGCTTGGCCGGGTGCGCCAGGGCCCAGAGGCGTTCCCTTCCAAGCCGGTAGCGGAGAAACGGCGACGCTCGTTCTCGGCTGAACATCGGGAGAACCTCGCGCTGGCCATGCGGGCGTGGCATGAAAAGAGGAAAGCTCGGCGGCAGGGCGAGGACTGAGGTCAGAACCTCTTCGCCAATCGTCAGTGGGTTGTGCCCGGCGCGCCGATGTGGGCGCGGCGAAACCAGGTTGATTTGGGGGTGTTTGTGTGGTAGAGAATCTGGTGGTCGCAGCTTCTGAATCGCACGCGTCGGGCCGTGCCCGGCCGTGTGGCGGAAGCGGGTCGCAGATTGCCTCATGGCGGGGCAAGAAAACAAACAACATTCAACCAATGGGTTACAATGAAGAAACTGTTCACACTGGCAACGACGCTTCTTCTCGCCGCCACGGTTTACGCTGGCGAAGTGCAGGACATCACCGTTCCGGATCTCAAGGCAGCGATTGACGCCAAGAAAGTCACGCTGTTGGACGCCAACGGAACCAAATCATGGAATGGTGGCCATATCCCCGGCGCGATTGATTTCAAGGCGAACGCGGACAAGCTGGCGAGCCTCCTTCCCGCCGACAAGTCGGCGCTGGTGGTGGCGTATTGCGGCGGACCGAAGTGCGTGGCCTACAAAGCCGCGGTGGAAGCCGCGCAGAAACTCGGCTACACGAATATCAAACATCTTCCTGCGGGCATCTCTGGCTGGGTCAAGGCCGGCGAACCGACGGACAAGGGAAGTTAGGGAGTTTGCGTTCTGAGACAGCGGGCGCCTCGTGCATTGGGCAGGAGGCGCCCGGGTCTCTTTCCGAGCAGGTCTCCAACGAAAGGGGTTTCAGGCTTTCCCGCCAAAGCTTACGTAGTCATCGAGATCGAGCAGATCGAACCACGAGAGGATGTCTTCCCGTTCCTTGCCGAGTTTGGCCAACATCCCGTTGAAATACTCGCGGGATTCCAAATCCGCCGGGCCGCGTTGCTCTTGAAGCGCGCTCCACTGGGCGATTTCCCACGGCTCGCGTTTGGTTTTGGCGTGGGCGGCGACCCATTCCAAAATTTCTCCGTCGCCTTTGCCGAGCGCCAACAGCTTTTTCAGGTTGGCGGCGTTGATGCCGACGAACTCGAAGAACCGTTGGTCGAGGGGACAGGCGAAATGGTACTCCCCATTTTTCCCGGCGAGTGTCGCCCGGCCCTTGTCGAGGCAGCGGGGGAGAATGGCGTAACCGCCCAGACGCACGCGCGGGCTGCGCGGCGGGCGTTGTGTCAGATCAGGCGCATGGATGTTTTTGGATTTCATATTTCCTCTGCTCGATTCGATGCGTCGGCGCGGGGGTTGGTTTCACGCAAGTCACAGGGGTTCGTCAGGTGAGCGGTGGCGCGTCACGCGAAAGCAGCCCAAGACTTTCGAAACGCAGATATAATTCACGGCAGGCCCACGCGTCGGTCGCTGCGTAACACAATTGGTTCGGCGAGAGATTTGACCGCGCCCAGTTCGACGTTTGCGGACCCTTGGTGATGCGTCCGCCGAGGAACAACCCCGTGAGATTCCGTAACCCCGTCTGCTTCATTCCGCGACGTTTGGCGATATCGTCCAAATCCACCACACTGGCGGGCGTGAACGGGAAGAGTTTCTGCAATTCCGCCAGATCGCGCGACAACGCGACGCCGGCCTTGATGATCGTCGCGTTCCCGAGCACGTCGGCCAGCGGGCGCGAACAATCCAGCCGCGCAAGTTGGAACAGGTGCACCGCGTGGCTCGTGGCAATCTGGACCAGGCTCGGCGCGTGCGACTTGCCCTTGCGAAACGACGGCCGCGACTCCGTGTCGAACCCGACCACACGCTCGGCGCGGATTTCCTGCACGGCACGATGCAAATCTTCCTCGGTGGCCACGGGGCGGATCGGCCCGCGATACCGCACGACGGGCAGCCCCATGAGTTCCTCGTGCGGAATCGCCCGTGGCGGACCCGTCGCAGCACCTTGCGGCGACGCTTGATGATGGTCGTGATTCATCTGCTGGATGGCACGTTACTTCATCGGGATGAGAAGCGTCGAGTGGATTTGCGAAACGGCAAGCCGCGGTGTTCTTCGTGGCTCCCGGGCGGGGGGCCAACGCCTTGCCGTAACGGCAATCACGTCATCAAGCCAACCAGTGTCTCGCCCATTTCGGCGGGGGTCTTGGCCACGGCGATGCCGCAGGATTCGAGCGCGTTGATTTTCTCGGCGGCGGAACCGCTGCCGCCGCTGATGATCGCGCCGGCATGACCCATGCGGCGACCTTTCGGCGCCGTCATGCCGGCAATGAACGCGGCGACGGGCTTGGTGAAATTATCTTTGATCCAGCGCGCGGCTTCTTCCTCCGCGCTCCCGCCGATCTCTCCGATAACGATCACCGCTTCCGTTTGTGGATCAGTCTCGAACATCTCCAGGAGATCGATGAAATCAAGGCCCTTGACCGGGTCGCCGCCGATGCCGATGCAAGTGGACTGCCCGACGCCTCGCGAACTGAGTTGCCACACCGCCTCGTAGGTGAGCGTGCCGCTCCGGGAGATCACACCCACGGGGCCGGGTTTGTGAATGTAGCCGGGCATGATCCCGATCTTGGCTGCGCCGGGCGTGATCACGCCGGGACAATTCGGGCCGATCAGCTTGATCCGCGTGCCCTGCAACGCCCGTTTCACGCGCACCATATTCACGACAGGAATGCCTTCCGTGATGGCGACAATCAATTCGATGCCCGCATCGGCCGCTTCGAAAATCGCATCCGCCGCGAACGGCGCCGGCACGAAGATGCACGAGACGTTTGCCGCGGTTTCGCGCACGGCTTCGCTGACCGTGTTGAAAACGGGAATCTTCTGCGAATCAAGCTTCACAACTTCGCCGCCCCGACCCGGGGTGACGCCGCCGACGAGTTTGGTGCCGTACTTCAGGCATTGCTCGGCGTGGAATTTGCCAGCGGAGCCAGTGATGCCCTGGACGATCAACCGCGTGTTGGCGTCGACCAGAATGCTCATGGCCGAACCGGTGCGTGCTTCTCGTGCACCACCGCCATCAAACCGGCGATACGGAAGCTGGAGTTCTTCCACTGGAACGTCTCGACCGACGTGTCGTGCAGCGCTTCCTCGTATTCCTGCAAAAAGCCATCCACTTCGTTGTCGGGGATATCGACCGCCAGCGGGCGGTCCACATTTTCGTAGTAGAGATAGAGTTTCATGTTCGTCACTTCGCCGCCTTTACGATCTTTTGCGCCGCATCAGCCATCGAGTCCGCGGCGATGATGGCCAGGCCGCTATCTTTCAGTATCCGTTTGCCGATTTCGACATTCGTGCCTTCCAACCGCACAACGAGCGGCACGCGAACGTTCACCTGTTTGACGGCGGTGAGAATGCCGTTGGCGATCACGTCGCACTTCATGATGCCGCCGAAAATGTTGATCAAAATGCCCCGCACGTTCTTGTCCGCACACAACAGCTTGAACGCCTCGGTGACCTGCTCGGTGCTGGCGCCACCGCCGACGTCGAGGAAGTTCGCGGGCAAGCCGCCATAAAACTTGATGATGTCCATCGTGGCCATCGCCAGCCCCGCGCCGTTGACCATGCAAGCGATATTGCCGTCGAGGCCGATGTAATTCAGATTGAACTTGCTGGCTTCCACTTCGCGCGGGTCTTCCTCGTTCAGGTCGCGCATGGCCAGAATGTCCTGGTGGCGGAACAGGGCGTTGTCGTCGAAATTCATTTTGGCATCGAGCGCCATCACCCGGTCGCGCTGGTCGATGATCAACGGATTGATCTCGATCAGCGACGCGTCGGTTTCGATAAACGCGCGATAGACGTTGAGGATCAGATTCACCGCCGCCGGCAGATGGGTGCCGCCGAGACCGAGCGCATAGGCGATCTTTCGGGCCTGATACGGTTGCATCCCCATCGCCGGATCAATAGGCTCCTTGAGAATTTTCTCCGGCGTCGTTGCGGCCACGGCTTCGATGTCCACGCCGCCTTCGGTGCTGGCCAGAAACGACGGACGCGCAATCGACCGGTCAATCAAAATGCTCAGGTACAACTCGCGTTTGGGCGTGCTACCCGCCTCGACCAATACCTTGCGCACTTCCTTACCGCGCGGACCGGTCTGATGCGTGACGAGCACCTTGCCGATCAACTCCCGCGCTGCTTTCGCTGCCTCTTCGGCTGTCTTTACGAGCTTGATGCCGCCGGCTTTGCCGCGTCCGCCGGCATGAATCTGCGACTTGACAGCGATGACATCGGCCTTCAGCCCCCGAGCGATCTTCTCGGCTTCCTCGGGAGTGAAGGCCACACCGCCATCGGCCACCGGTACGCCAAACCTGCGGAAAATCTCCTTGGCCTGGTATTCGTGAATATTCATGAAGCAGGTCGAGAAACCGCCTAGCGCTGATCGATCGGGACAACCTTCAGATTGTCCGGGCCAACGTACTCGCTGAGAGGCCGGATCAGGCGGTTATCGGCCAGTTGCTCCAGGACATGCGCCGTCCAACCGGCCATGCGCGCGATGGCAAAGATCGGTGTGAACAGATCGGTCGGGATGCCGAGACTGTAATAGACCGTGGCCGAATAGAAATCGACGTTGGCGTTCAGATTCTTCTCCTGCTTCATGATGGTGGCGATGCGCTCACTCATGCGCAACCATTTCGGATCGCCAACCCGCGCGGAAAGTCTTTCCGCGAGACGCTTCAAGTGTGGCGCGCGCGGGTCGAGGGTCTTGTAGACGCGATGGCCGATTCCCATGATGCGTTTCTTGTTGGCGAGCGCGCTGCGGACATAATCATCGACGCGGCTCTCGTCGCCGATTTCCTGCAGCATGTGAATGACGCCCTCGTTGGCGCCGCCGTGCAACGGGCCTTTCAAGGTGCCAATCGCGCTGGTGATTGCCGAATACATGTCGGACAAAGTGGCGATGGTCACACGCGCGGCAAACGTCGAGGCGTTGAACGCGTGCTCGGCATGCAACACAAATGCCATGTCCATGGTCGCGGCGGCCTCGTCGCTGGGTGCTTCGCCATTGAGCATGTACAGAAAATTGGACGCCGAATTCAGCTTCGGCGAGGGGGCGACCGGTTCCTTGCCCGAGCGAATGC
>JBEKUF010000141.1:0-9219 GCA_049515295.1 Verrucomicrobiia bacterium
GGATTGACTGCGATTCCAACCTCAACGCCGAAGCGGCGTGGAACGTCACCACCGGCAACTCAAATATCGTCATTGCCATCATCGATACCGGTGTCCTGACCAACCACCCGGACCTCGCCGCCAATCTCTGGACGAATCCCAACGTCGCCGCGGACGCCACCAACGGTTACCCGGGCGACATTCACGGTTGGGACTTTTATAACAACGGCAGCGACCCCGATCCCGATCTGGGAGATGGCAGCGGGGACGGCAACGTCTTCCATGGCACGTTCGTGGCGGGCGTGGCGGCGGCCGTGTCCGATAACGGTATCGGGGTCGTGGGCGCGAGCTGGTACAGCCGGATCATGCCCCTGAAAGTGTTCACGAACACCGGCGGCGCGCCCGCCACGGCCATTGCCGAAGCGATCCATTTCGCTACCGACCACGGCGCGAACATTATTAATATGAGCTTCGGCAGCCTTATCCCGACCCGAACCATCTACAGCGCCATCCAGTACGCCCACGCCCAGGGAGTCATCATTGTCGCCGCCGCTGGCAACAACAATTCCAGCAAACGCAGCTACCCCGCGTGTTATCCGCACGTGATCTCCGTGGGCGGCAGCGGCAGCGGCAGCGTCTTGAGCGGCGGCAGCGCGGCCAACATGCGGTCGCGTGCCAGCTTCTCTGAATTCGGACCCAAAGCGGTCGATGTGGTTGCCCCGGCCGTGGACATCGTCAGCACGGCGGTGCTGAGCATGACCGACCAGAACAACGGGATGGGCACGGCCGGCAGCGCGACGTATTTCGTCGGCACTGGCACGTCGTTCGCCTCGCCGCTGGTGGCTGGCGAAGCCGCCCTGTTGCTGTCCCGCGCCGAACAATTGGGATTGGCCGATTCGATCAGCCCGGATGCGATTGAGACCGTCATCCTCAGCGCCACGACGTATCTCGGCGCCGACGCGAACACCCCGGCCAAAGTCGGTCCCGAATGGGCCGGCCATGGTCGCGTGGATTATCTGGCGGCGATCCAGCAGATCGGCCCGCAACTCGTCACCGCCCCGGCCGCGCCCACCCGCGTGTCCGCAACCCCCGCAGGCACGGGAACCGTCGACTTGAATTGGATCGACCACTCCGACAACGAGCAGGGCTACCTCATCCTCCGCGCGGAAAAATCCGGCCGCGCGGTCGAGCCATTCGACGTGATCGACGAGGTCGGGCACGCTATCACCAGCTACACGGATGCCACGGCCCAGTCCGGCGTGACCTACCTGTATCGAGTCGCCGCCTTCAACGTCGCCGCCACGAATTGCGCAGAGAAGTGCGCGGTCGTCACCGCGCCCTGAGCGCATTCGTGGTTTTTGCACGGTGAGAGGCGCCGTATGGCAGGCCCGTTGTGGCCGCGCTTGATAAGCGCGGGTGGTTGAACATCTGCCGGGATCGGCTCGGTATTTCCCGGCGGGCTTTGCGGCGGCTCGCCGGTTACGTTCAGCGGGGCGCGCCCGCCGTGTTGATCATGAAGTCGATGACTTTCTCGCTGACCCCGCTCTTCTTGAGGTCGATGATCTCGGCTGTCGTCAAGTGATACACCGACTGGGAATTGCGGATGTGGCTGAGGATGACTTCGTCACTGAGACCCGCGTTTGCCAGGGCCTTCACATCCGCCACGCTGATCGACTGGCCCTGATTGTTGCGCTGGATTTGTGGTGGCCGTTGAGCCCTTGGCGGCGGTGGTGGCGAATCCCGGTCCACGGCTGTCGGTGACAGCGGACGGTCAACCACCGGTTCCTGTGGATACTCGGGCGCGGGCGCCGGCGGAGGTGAATTGTAGTCGACTGTTGGCTGCGAATTGTCGACTGCCGGTGGCGCGTAATACGTGGTCGGCGGGTAATACGCGGTCGGCGGGTAATAATAGTAGCCGTTGTAGTTGTAGTAGTATGGCGAAGGCGCGTAGACGTACGAGAAACCCCAATACGGATACCAGCCGCGCCAGCCCCAGCCCCAACCCCAGCCGCCGCCGTAGCGTCCACCCCCGTGGTAGCCGCCGCCGTGATAGCGAACGACCTGAAGATTGTGACGCGACCCAGCGCTCGCCGAGCGAGCTGTTTCTGCGATGGTGGATGAGACGAAAACGCTGAGGCAGACGGCGAGCGCCGCCCCGACGAGGAATTTGGCTGATTGTTTCATGACACACTCCATTCCGCTGACAGAATTAGACTACTCCCAATCGAGAATTGTTCAAGCCGCAGATGTGTTTGACCGCGGTTGCCTACCCGACCCGCGGGACCGTGATGTCGCCCGAGTGATGGAGAATGCCGAAGGCGAACAACAACCAGACGACGACACAAATGACCACGACGGCGTTGAGGATCGATTTGATCTTCCCGTCCATCGGGATGTAGTTGTTGACCAGCCAGAGCAACACGCCGATGACGATCAGGGTGATGATGAGCGAACTCAATGGCATATATGTCCTCCGTGTTGGAGATGTGTTTGATTCTGCATGCTGTAACCGTACGACGGGGAGCGGACGTGTGCCATGGGGTGTTACCCTACCTAGAAATCCGAGGCGGGCGCCGGTCGAAAACCCGAAATTCGAAACACAGGGTTGACGACGGCTCAGAAGGGGGCTGCCTCCTCACGCAGAGGCGCGGAGATCACTGAGAACGACCGAGCCAATCTCTGCCCAATTTGTTGAGGGGCCAAATCGGGCAAAGTCTTTCGTAAAGCACAACATCATTTTGGCGAATTGATGACTCGGTGTATACCGTCCTTCAACAGCGGGACGTTGAAATTGATCAGCAGGCCCAACGGCTTCTTCGCCAAACACAGGTATGTGTGTCAGTGACATCTATCGGGCCATGGCGTTGGCGGGATGAATGGGGCGGATACATATCAAAGATAGGTATCATGGTCTGAGGACGGAAAGCTGGAGACGGAAACCGGAAGAGAGGAATCGGGGGGCAGCCGCGCGAGGGGCAACTCAAAATCCGAATGTCGAAATTCGAAAAGCGGGGGTGAGGACGGGGCACGTGGTGCCTGCCTGTCTTCTGGCTTATGGATTGCAAAGCGCTGACGCTATCTACTTCTTACTGTCGCCGTCGCTCTTCTCTGTTAGCTCCACTCCGCAGGATTTTGCGATTTCCCTAAGTGTCTGCCGGCACTCGTCAGTCAGTTTTTCGCTATCAAACGTCCCCTGAATCATTTGGGCGAAAGTCTCCACCGTGTCTGTGTCGCAGCGCTTCATTACGCCGGGGCATTTGTCCACCACGTTCCTGACCCAAGCATATTCATCGGGGTCGGGGTGCTCCAAGATTCTCGAAAAGCCAAGTCTAACCAGATCATCGGATTTGCTCTCCAATACCGCACAGTCGTTCAGTATGGGGCCGAACAGGATGAGCAGGGTTTTGATGCTGGAGTTGGAGTTGATGACCTTATCTCTCAGGTTCTTCTTGAATTGCTCTCTCTGGGGAGCCTCCAGCGCTTTGAACAGTGCATCACAAACTTCCGGGCTCATGTGCTTTGGCGGTGCCTGTGTAAGCATTTGATCCGAGAAGGCACTTAGGCCGGATTGCATTTGGTAGCCCAGTCCGAGCGTGACCCCGTCCTTTACTAGGTCGCTCATTAGGCCCAGCAGATCGCCTTCCGTGGCGAACACGCTTTGCCACTGATCCTGGCTCAGCGCCCTTAGGCCGTTCACGGTCGCGTTGGTAAGTGCTGTCGTGCGCTTGATTCGAAGTACGGACCTATAGAGTCCGCTCGTTTCTACGGCCACTGATGAGCGCGTTAGGTGGTCCTCTAGTCCCCGCCGCTCCGTGAGGTTTTTCAGGAGCCCTTCTAGGGTTTCTTTGTCGAGGGCAACCCTCAGAACTGGGTAAAGCTTCTCCACGTTCTCCACCCCGAAGCTTTCCTCGTACTCAAGATTCTTCGCCAAACCTCTCAGAATCTCATCACAGACCGGCCTAGCCGTTTCGCTGGACTGCCTGGAGGCCAGGAGCTCCTCTGCGCACTCAAGGCTGTGTGCCTGTCGGACGAGCTCCTCAACAAGTGCCGGATGCTTTCCGGGATTCCGCACGATGTCCAAGTAGCTGTCGCGGCCTTGGGTCCACAATTGATTAATTGGGGAGAGGCGATAATTGTACGGCGCGTTTGCGCCCGGGTTCTGAATCTCGCTTGCATCAGCGTCGCTGATCAGAACGGCCAAAAGCAATGAGGATACTGCATGGTCGGCGCTAGCTTGAATGCACCGCTGGAGGTGGCAGAATGCCGACCCCGTCTTGCACATGCTTTGGATTTGCTGGGAAGCGATTGCGTTCCTGCTGCGTAGGCGGAGCGCGCTTCGGGCGCAGCTTCCAACCAGCGAAGGGCTGACTTCTTCGACTGATTGAAACTTCGCAAAGCTCTGAGTGAGCTTGTCCCAAGACCAGTCGAAGTTTACGAGCAGCATCACACTTACGGCATCATCGTACCGACTATTAAATTCAGCGGCTTGGACGGCATCGGCCATACGGTCGATGATCTTCTGCGCGTCGCACCCGGGTCGCATAAACTCCCACAGGCCTCTCCCCGTTTCGTACTTTCTGGCACACGCCAACGTGCGGATATAGTCGTCAGGTGTTTTCGCAAGGGCGAAGGAGCTGCGAATTGCCTCAACGTGGCCAGCATTCAGGACTCCACCTAGGGCGACGATCAGCCCGTCCAACCAGGGCAGCCTAGGTAATTCGTCTTGGCTCAAATCTGCGACGGGGAACGACGAGCCTTTAAGGGAGCTGGCCAGCCTAGCCGAGAAGTGTGGGTCCTTCTCGCGCTCGACCAGAACCGCAATTCCTCTGCCGCTCAACTCGTCCAGGTTCTTCCAGTCATTAATCGTCCCTGCCTCTCTGGCCAGGAGCTTAAAGGCCGTCCCAATCACGGGTTCCTTCGACGACTGAAGTGCTGCCAGGGCGGCAGCGGCGCGCCCAATTATAAGGGGTTCCTTGCCCGCCCAGTCGCCTGCCCTCTCTCTAATTATTTTGTCTGCGACGAGCTCGATGCCACGCCTGTCCGCGAGTTGTCTAAGGGAATCGGCGTTTCCGTCCGTCAAGGCCCGTTCCACTTTGGGTCTAAGCTTGACGTGCAGTGCCTCAGCCTTGGGCATGTTGTAGTGTAGCGATACCAGCGCCTCCTCCCAATCATCGTCCAAGTAGGGTTCTAGGTAGGTTTGCTCGGGCATTTTCGTTGCGTCTGGGGTCCAGCCACGGTCGGATAGGGCGACGTATAGGGCGTAGTACTCTAGGGGGAACTCTTCTGGAGATGTCCGGTATGCGGCACCGAGCTGGTTCACGAACACCTTTATATCTCTTGGGGTGGGTGATTGGTCCGCAGCCTTCAATATGGCGAAAATCTGGGAAACTCTGTGGAATTCCTCGACATCGCGCGGCTCAGCTTCGTCTGGCGGGAAGGCGGCTTGAAGTTGTTTCGTTAGAAAGCTTCGCCAGTCGGAGAGCAGCGGGGCTGGAATGCGAAAGCGAACTTGGAAGCTCTTGCTAAGGAAGGTCGAAGTCGGCGCATCGTCTTTGGGCTGCTCCCGAGGGGGTTCCTTCTCTCCGGTCTCGTGGCCGTCGGGTTTCTCCCAGAGGTGCCTGATTCCATTCTCATCAAAAGCGGCCAAAACCCACAGCTTCTTTGCCCAAGTGGGCTTTTCATTCTCCGAGAAATCGACGAACGTTCGGAGCGTCGACCAGAGTCTGAGTGCATCCTCCCGGTCAACCCTATCCAGGTTGTCGACTGCGATCAGCAGCCGTCTGCTTTCGGTCAAGGCGTCGTTTGCGAGTTCTCGGAACCACGCCTGAAACTCCACGGATGTGGGCTCCGGCGATTCCACAGTTTCCGTCTTTGTTGTCTCCCTTTGCTTGTCGGCGAAATAGCCAACCAGGTCCGCAACAGCGAACCCGTCCGAGCGTGCTTTGCGCTGGCGGATCGCGAGGACGATGCAAATCAGATCAATTAGCGCCACAGGCCCCAGCGCGAGCAGGAACCCGAGCTTTATCCACCAAGGCTCGAGCGTGCCGCCGCTGATAACAGCTAGTCCGATCGCAATGAGAAAGAGCAGGAAGGCACAGAAAACTCCGAGCCTAGTCAGCTGCGGCGTTGATGTGGTACTGGTTTCTTTGTACCGGCCGGATAATTCGGAGATCCGCTTCTCCCATTTTTCTCTGGGGACCCAGTCGCGCTCAACAAGGAAGTTGATCAGCTTTTCTAGGTATGTACGCCTCAGAGGGTCGCCTTCATGGCACCAAGCGTCGAAGACAAAGATTTCAAGGTTGTCCGCGTCGCTGTGTCCTTCCTTCGTAGGGCCGTTCCGTAATAGGTTCAGCACGGTTGATTTGCCGCCGCCCCATGTGCCGATAAGTGCGATTGCTCTTCCTCCAGGCTCTGTTATTACCAGCTCCCGTACGGCGTTCGCGATTCGTTGATGAGGCCCAAATGCGTCAGCATTTGCGGGTGAATCATCTAATAGGACTACTTTGCGGTCGTTCGCCACTTTCAACACTCCTTCGCCTGGCGTCGGAACTGAAATAGGTAGTTAAAACCCTAGGGTAACGAGAGTCCAGAATATTCATAATGGCCGAATAACCCCTGATCTGGGGTAGGCGACCTATAAATGGTCGCAGCCCCTCGCCCTGGCAGGCACGGTGGAGCGCCTTGGCTCGCCGCTGGCCACCTCCGCTTGGAAGAGGTGGGCTGAGAAAAAGTCTCAGGTCGTTAGGCGCTTCAGCGCTTCGAGGTACTTCTCGGTGGTCTTGCGAATCACATCGTCGGGCAGCACAGGACCCGGCGGGGTCTTGTCCCAGTCGAGGGTTTCGAGGTAATCGCGGACGAATTGTTTGTCGAAACTTGGCTGGGGTTTGCCGGGCGCATAGCCGTCAGCGGGCCAGAAGCGCGAACTGTCCGGCGTCAGCGCTTCGTCGATGAGGATGAGTTTGGGGTGCGTCGAGGAATCGACGCGATCCAAAAGCCCGAACTCGAACTTGGTATCGGCGATGATGATGCCGCGGGTGGCGGCGTAATCGCGGGCGTAACTGTAGAGGGCGAGCGAGATGTCGCGGACTTTCTCGGCGAGCGGTTGGCCGAGAATGGCCGCGCACTGGTCGAAACGGATGTTCTCGTCGTGGCCGGTCTCGGCCTTCGTTGCCGGCGTGAAAATGGGGTGGGGGATCGGGCTGGACTCGACCAGGCCGACGGGCAGCTTGATGCCGCAAACGGTTCCCGACTGCCTGTACTCTTTCAGGCCGGAGCCGGCGAGGTAACCGCGCACGACGCATTCGACGGGCAGCGGCTGGCATTTGCGCACCAGCATCGAGCGGCCCTGGAGGTTATCAACCAACGACCGCAGGCGGGACGCCCGCGCTACCATCTGGTTGAAATCGGCGGTGATGAAATGATTCTCGACGATGTGGCGGGTCTTGCCGAACCAGAATTCGCTCAGCGCCGTGAGCACCCGGCCCTTTTCCGGGATCGGGTTGGGGAGGATGACATCGAACGCGCTGATGCGGTCGGTGGCGACGAACAGGAGCGAGTCGCCCAGAGCGAAGAGCTCGCGGACTTTGCCGCTCTTGAGTTTCTTGACGCCCGGGAGATCGATTTGCGTGATTGTGTTCGCCATGGCGCTCGCCTACACTGCGGACGCTGATTGTATGAATCCCAGCCGAAAGTTTAAGGAAAATGTGCTGGTCGTCGGATTTTTTCTGCTCAGCATCGCCGTCGTGGTGATACTCATCGTCGGCGCGTGGAAAGGGCGCACCTCGTCGCGCGCGTCAACTCCACCGACTGAGCAGGTCAACCACTAGGCGCACGCCAAAGCCGGTCGCGCCCTTGGTCAGATACGGAAGTTCCTCGGTCGTCCACGCCGTGCCCGCGATGTCCAGATGCGCCCAGGGCGTGTCGCCCACGTACTTCGCCAGGAACGCCGCCGCTGTGATCGCCCCGCCGTAGCGGCCACCGGTGTTCTTGATGTCGGCCACGTCGCTCTTGATCTTGTCCTTGTACTCCTGCCACAGCGGCAACCGCCAGACCCGGTCGCCGGTGCGGTCGGCCGCCGCGCGGATTTTCTCCTGGAGGGCATCGTCATTGCCCAGCAGCCCGGCGGCGAAACTGCCGAGCGCCACGACGCAGGCGCCCGTTAGCGTGGCGAAATCGATAATGGTCCTGGCGCCCCGTTCGCGGGCGTAGGCGAGAGCGTCGCCGAGCACAATGCGGCCTTCGGCGTCGGTGTTGAGCACTTCGATGGTCACGGCGCGTTTGTCGGCTCCGCGGTAGCTGGTGACGATGTCGCCCGGGCGGTAGCTGGTGGAACTGGGCATGTTCTCGGCGGAAGAAATGACGCCGATGAGGTTGACCGGCAATTTCAATCGGGCGACGGCTTTGAGGATGCCGAGCACGGCCACGCCGCCGCACTTGTCGAATTTCATCTCGTCCATTTTGTCGGATGGTTTGATCGAGATGCCGCCGGAATCAAACGTGATGGCTTTCCCGACGAGCGCGATGGGCGCGGCGTCTTTGGCGCCGGAGTATTCGAGGACGATCAGATGCGGCTCATTGGCGCTGCCGCCGCCCACCGCCAGCAATCCGCCGAAGCCGCCCTGCTCGAGTTCTTTCTTGGCGAGCACGGTGCACACCAGACCCGACTTCTCCGCCAGTTGGCGGGCGTAGTCCGCCATGACGCGGGGGGTAACGATGTTGCCGGGCAGATTGCCGATGTCGCGGGCGTAATTGGTTGCCTCGGCGATGACCTGTGCCGCCGCCACGGCTTTCCTGGCCGACTTTAGGTCGGCGTCGGGGAGACACAGCGTGAGCGTCTTCAACTTCGTCGCGTCGCCATCCTCATCCGCCTTGAACTGATGGAACCGGTAGGTCGCGAGGACCGCGGCCTCGACGATGGCGCGCAGCGAAGCGTCCCCATCGCTGATGACCTGCACCGCCGCCCGCTCGATGCCCAGGTCGCGGAGTCGCTTGGCAGCCATCCCCATCGCCCGACGCATGACTTCGATGGTGAACTTGGTCCGGTTGCCGAGACCGACCAATAGAACGCGTTGAGGCGGGAGTTTGCCCGCTGAGTGAAGGAGGAAGAGTTGACGCTCGGCGCCGCGAAATTCTTTTGGGCCGACCTGACGAAGCAGGTTCTTGAAGGCGGCAGGTCCGTCGAGGCGTTCCTTCTCGAACGCGAACAGCACGGCGGCCGGTTGCTTTTGAGAAATGGCAGAG
>JBEKUF010000142.1:0-9218 GCA_049515295.1 Verrucomicrobiia bacterium
CTCCGGCCGCAGATCGAAGCCCAGATCAGCAACGCAATCATCCGACGGCTCCAGGAGGACGGGTCCCTTCGGATCGAGGACAGGCCGCGCGCCGATGTGATTCTTGTCGGCACCGTGTTCCGTTACGATCGCATCGCCTTGCGCTCGTTGCGGTCGGACACCGGCGTACCCCGCGAGTACCGAATTTCCATCACCGTCCGCGTCGAAGCCCTGGATCGCCGCACCGGGGAGACGGTACTCAAGTCCACCGAAGTCGAAGGCACATCCGACGTGTTCATCGGCGAGGACCAGCAAAGCGCGGAAATGCAGGCGTTGCCATTGGTGGCCGACGACATCGCCAAAAGGGTCACGGGCCTGCTCGTGGAGAGTTGGTAATCCGTTCCCGGAGCAGAGCGAAAGGTCTCAGGCTTTCTTCGGTTCGCTCGGAATGACCCCGACAACCGTTTTCAGCCGGGCCGACAATCGGGACTTCTTGCGCGAGGCGTTGTTGCGATGGACCACGCGGGTCTTGGCCGCCTTGTCCAGCGCGGAACTCAGCAGCCGATACAGCCCGCCGGCGTCCTCGGCCTTCTTGGCGGAGACCGCCGCGAGAAATTTCTTTTCCAGCGTGTGCAGTCGGGATTTAATCGACTTGTTGTGCGCTTCCTTACGGAGGCTGGCGCGCGCCTGTTTGGCTGCGGAACGTGTATTGGCCATGATAAATAATCCGATGAATCTATTGCGTCCTGGTTGCTTGAATGGCCCGTCATCTTACGGTCCGAACCGCAAAAGTCAACGGGGAAAACCGTGCGCCTGCTGAAGTTCTTCCTGGGCCTTCTCCTGGTGCCGGCGTGCGCCGCTCTGACGATGACGGCGTGGCGGTTGGCCCTGCAGCTCTCCTTCTCCCCGAATGCGATGAGCAGTTCGGCCCTGTGGGCGTTTGTCGGAGGGTACGCGCTGTGGCTGGCCGTGTTCGCCGGCCTGCCCAAACCCATGCGCACCTACGTCCTCGGCCACGAATTGACCCATGCCATCTGGGCGTTGATGATGGGCGCGCGGGTCAGCGGGTTGAAAGTCAAAAAGACTGGCGGCCAGGTGCGCACGAGCAAGACCAACTGGTTCATCGCGCTGGCGCCGTATTTTTTTCCGTTCTATGCCATGCTGTTCATGATCCTGTTCTTTATCGCGTACGCCATCTGGAATCTCGCCGCATACCTGTGGGTACTGTTCTTCCTCGTGGGCCTCGGCTGGAGCTTTCATATCACATTCACCCTGATGATGCTGCTGACCGTCAAACAGCCGGATGTGCAATCCCAAGGCGTGGTATTCTCCGCCGTCGTCATTTACGGCATGAATCTGCTGATCATGGCGCTGATGATGGCGGCGTTGTCGCGCGCGGTGACGTTCGGCGTCCTCGCGCGGTCACTGGGCGGTGACCTCGGAACGGCCTACGGCTGGACTCTCGACAAGCTGTCCGTGTTGTGGCATGATGCCTCCGCTTTCGTTCGCCACATGCAGCATCACTGACGCGGTTCGCGATACGACACATGAATCTGACGGAAATCCTGAGTGTGGAGCAGGTGGTCCCGCGCCTGACTGCTGCGGACCGCTGGGCCGTGATTGACCAGCTCATTGACGTGCTGGTGCGGACCCACAAGATCCGCGCGGAAGACCGCGAGTCGGTGCGCAAAGCCGTCAAGGACCGCGAAACGAGCAAGAGCACCGGGATCGGCTACGGCATCGCCCTTCCCCATGCCAGCGTCGCGTGCATCCAGGACGTCGTCGCGGCATTCGGCCGCGTGAGTCCCGGCGTCGATTTTCAAGCGCTCGACAACCAGCCGGTGACGTTGTGCCTGTTGTTTCTGACGCCGCAGGGTCAATTCCAGAAACATCTGCTCCTTCTGTCGACCGTGGCGCGGTTCCTGAGCAACAAGGACAACCGCCAGAAGCTGGAAGCCGCGCCGTCCGCTGAAGAAATCCTCGCCAACTTCCGCTCCGCGTCCTAGGCTGGCGTTGCATGCCATCCGCGCCTGGCATCCTTGGTGATGCCGTGGAACGCGCCCTGGGAACCCCGGCCAACCTCAAGGCATCCCCCAAGCTCTCATGCGCGCCAGCGTAATCCGGATTGACCTGCAGCGCCTGCTGGGAGTGCCCGACCGCCTCTGAAACGTTGCCCGTTTGGAACAGTTAATTACCCAGGCCGCCCAGTGCCTCGACATAATACTGAAGGCACGCCAACAGGTTTAACGCCACCGAGAACCCCAACAGCAGGCCCCAGCCCCCGCGCGCTGCCCGCCGCCAAACCAGCCGATCAGCCAACGCGCGGTCCAAGCCCAAGATGCCAACCGCGGCCAGCAGCAGCAGCGCAGGCAGAAATTCCACTTCATAGCGGAGGGTCGAGGCCCAGAAACAGCCGAGCGTCAGCGCACACACCCCAAACAACAGCGCCGTAGCCGCCACGAACCACCGCAAGATCAAGGCCGACTGTTCCGGCCGATTCCGCCATGCCAGCGGCACGGCCAATGCCAGCCACACCAGCGGAATGTTGGTCAGAACACCGAAAGCGCCCTCCACATTGTAATAGCCCGGCGGCAAGGGCGGTGCGGCGATTTCATGCAGGAACGGGAACCGGGCGGTCCAGCGCAGCGGTTCGAGAAAATAAACCCGGAAATTAAACCAGAGATAGGACAGACTGAATGATTGCCGCGCCAGTTGCCGCGCCCCGGCCAACTGGTAGCGCCACCCGAATTCGAAGGGGTTGTCGAAGCGCAGGTCGTTATACAGCATCATCCCCAACCCGATGAATGTGATGGGACTGATCGTCGCCGCCAGCAGAGCCCACACCGGACATCGTTCCTGCCGCGCTTGGACGACCGGCACCAGCAGGATAATCGCGCCAAACAGCAGGGACGGCCGCGCCCCCACCGCCAGCCCGTAGGCCAGACTGGCTGCCGCCAGCCACCGGCCTCGCTGTGACGAGCAGTGCACCGCCTTCCCAATCGCCGCCAAAGCCAGCATCGTGAATGCATACCCACAACTGATCGACACCTCGTACACATCACACCGCGCCAGCAGCAACGGCGTGCAGGTGGCCAAGCCGAGCGCCAGGGCGCAGGCCGCTACCACCCAGACGCTCACCTCGGGAAAGTACCGCCGCCACAACGCGCGCACCAAGCCCACACTGGCCAGAAAGCCCATGCCACTAAAGATTAGCGCCGCTTGTCTATGAGACAGATAGTGGCCGGTGAGTGCGACAAACGGCCAGAATAGAATCAAGGCAGGTGTGATCCCGAAATACAGATAGAGCCGCCCCTTGTAGTAACTCAGGTCCTGCAAATGGTCGGGCCCAATCCGGTAGGGTTCATTGGCGGTCGGATCGTACGGGTCGGAGAGTCGCGAGAGTCCGGGTGGCGCTTCCTTTTTCAGGCTGAGCTGGCCGGCGCGAAAACCTTGCGCCAACGAATTGTAATTGGCGTCAGACGGATTCGGGCTCCACGATTCCCCCACGCCAGCTATGTACGCATAAACCCCGATGACCAGTGCGCATACTGCAGCCAGTAATCTCCGCGCGTTTTTCATTGTGCCGCACCGATCAAGCCCGTGTACCATTGTCGCAACAACATCATCTGACGGATGACATCTTATACACTTCTCCAGTCGAACACACGCGCATTGTCGAACGAGGAACCGCAAGGGCTTGTCTGCCGTCGCTGAAGAAATCCTCGCCAACTTCCGCTCCGCAGCCTAAGCTGGCGTTCCATGCCATCTGCGCCTGACATACTTGGTGATGCCGTTGAACGCGCCCTGGGAGCCTCGGCCCACATCAAGCCCTGTGCCGATCCAAAGCGAGGGGACTATCAAGCCAATGGGGTGATGACCGTCGCCAAACAGCGGGGAGAGAACCCTCGCGCGCTTGCCGAAAAGGTGATTGCGCAACTCCAGCTCTCCGATGTATGCGAACCGCCGACAGTTGCCGGCGCCGGCTTCATCAATTTCCGGTTGAAACCCTCGTTTGTCACCGACCAAATCGCTGCCGCTGTGAAGGATGACCGGCTCGGCGTGCCGGTCGCGGCAATGCCGAAAACGGTCGTCATCGATTTCAGTTCGCCGAACGTCGCCAAGCCGATGCACGTCGGCCATATCCGCTCGACCATCATTGGCGATTGCCTCGCGCGGGTGATGCGGTTCCTCGGACATCACGTGATTACGGACAATCATATTGGCGACTGGGGCACGCAATTCGGCATGCTGATTGTCGGGATGAAAAACTTTCCACACGACGTCGAATCTAGTCCGGATCCGGTTGCTGCTTTGGAGAGCCTATATAAACGCATTTACGAAACAATCGAGACGGCAAGAACGAATCCCCTCGGCCACACCCTTTTCGGTTACGATGCGCGTGCGGAAGTGGTCAAACTTCAACAGGGCGATCAGGAGAATCGCGCTATATGGCAGAAGATCATTGATCTGTCGCGCCGCGAGTTTGAAAAGACTTACCACCGCCTCGGTGTAACATTCGATCACACACTCGGCGAAAGTTTTTACAATCCCATGCTGGAAAAGGTCGTCAATGACTTGCTTGAGAAAAAGATCGCCACCGTAAGCAACAGCGCCGCATGCATCTTCTTCGAAGACAATCCGGAACTGAAGACGGCGGCGCCGCTGATCGTTCGGAAGGCGGACGGCGCGTTCCTGTATGGCACGACTGATATGGCTACTTTGAAGTACCGCATCGACCAGTGGCATCCCGACGAAATCATTTATGTGACGGACGCGCGCCAGCAGTTGCATTTCAAACAGGTCTTCGCCACCGCGCGAAAATGGCTGAAGAATGTGCCCGACCTCCGCCATGTCTATTTCGGCTCGATCCTCGGCGAAGACGGTAAACCTCTCAAGACCCGTGAGGGTGCGCCGGTGAAACTCAGCGCGCTCCTGGACGAAGCGGAGGAGCGGGCGTTGGCGGTCGTCACCGAGAAGAACCCCGAATTACCTCCTGAGACCCGCCAGGAAATTGCCCGTGCGGTAGGAATCGGCGCGGTCAAATACGCTGACCTCTCGCAAAACCGCATGACCGATTATGTGTTCAGTTGGTCGAAGATGCTGGCGATGACCGGGAACACCGCTCCCTACATGCAATACGCCTACGTTCGGGTGCAGAGCATATTCCGCAAGGCCGGCGCCGCGACGGCCGACGTGGCTGGTGTCGCGCTCGAACATCCCGCGGAACTCGATCTCGCCAAGCACATCCTGCGATTCCCGGAAACGCTGCAGGCGGTGGCGGAGGATGACAAACCGAACTGGCTCACGGGCTACCTGTACGACCTGGCGAACAAGTTTAGTGCGTTTTACGAGAACTGTCCCGTGCTGCAATCACCGGAGCCGACGCGCTCGTCGCGGCTTGTCCTGTGCCGGCTCACCGCCGACGTTATGAAACGCGGTCTGAATCTTTTGGGCATCGACGTCATCGAACAGATGTGAGCGAAACGCACTCGACAGGTTCGTCGAGTGCAATTAAGGTTAGCGATGGCAACGGCACAGAAGACACATTTCCCAGAGGAGTGACAGCTTATGGCGAGCGGCATTGAAACGCTTCATGTATCGGACGAGGTCCAGTTTGGCAGGGACTGCGAAGCGACGCAGATCCCCAGCGGCGCGCGGATTGTGGTGCCCAAAGGCACCCCCGCGTATGTGGGCCAGACGCTCGGCGGCAACGTCACGTTACAGGTGTCCACGCTCGGTCTCGTGCAGGTGGCGGGACGCAATTTGGATGCGCTGCTCAAGGACGGCGTACCCGTCGTCGCGCCAGCGGCCGGATCGTCCGCCGCCGATGAGAAGTCCGCAGGTCCCGCGGACGAAAAGGCCCTTTGGGAAGCGATGAAACAGTGTTACGACCCCGAGATCCCCTGCAACGTTGTCGACCTGGGTTTGATCTACGATGTCAAATCCACGCCCCTCCCGTCGTCGCGAAGCCGCGTGGACGTGAAGATGACGCTCACGGCGATGGGATGCGGTATGGGCCCGGCCATCGCGGCGCAAGTGCGGGACCGGTTGCTGGAAGTGGCCGGCGTGGAAGAGGCCAACGTGGACATCGTCTGGGACCCGCCCTGGAATCAAGGCATGATTACCGATGACGGGAAGAAGCGCCTCGGACTGTGGTAATTCGCTCGGTCTGCAAATAGGAGCAGGGCCGAGTGGCGAGATTCCTCGACAACCCGCCTTCGCCAAGGCTAGGGCGGGCAAGCCTCGGAATGACGCGCTTCGCGCGTCACTTCACGCGTTTGGCGTCGCCCCAGAGGTCTTCGAGGCCGTAGCGCTGGCGGAGTTCGGGATGGAAGATATGGATGAGGACATCGTTGTAATCCATCACGATCCAGCGGCTGGGCGGATAACCGTCGCGGTGCAACGGACGGATTCCCTGATCACGCAGTCGGCGGGCGATTTCGTCGGCGATGGCCTTGAGATGCGGTTCGGAGTTGCCGGAGCAAATGACGAAGAAATCGGCCACGTTCGAGATGCCGCGCACGTCAAGAATCATGGCGTCCTCGGCCTTCTTGTCGAGGGCGACCTCGCGGCACAGTTTGGCAAGTTTTTCGGAGGCGAGCCCGCTATTGCCCTTCACTGATAGAGCCTTCGCCTCCGGATATATTCGGTAACCGCATCAGGCACAAGATAGCGTATCGGCCGACCGCTGGCAACTCGGGCGCGAATCTCCCGCGAAGCGATATCGCAGGTATGCCCGTCCAGAACGTGCTGGCGCAACCGCTTCCGAGAGGCCGCGTCGAGCCGTCGATCCACCACCGGCCTGGCTTCGAATCCCGGTCGGGGCACGGTGACGAACGTGCACAGCCTGACGACGCGCTGCGCCTCTCTCCACAAATGCAGTTCGCGCAGTGAATCCGCGCCGATAATAAAGAAGAAGTCGGCCTGTGGATGACGCCGTCGCAGTTCCGTCAATGTGTCCACGGAATACGATAGGCCGCCGCGTCGTATCTCCAGATCGTCCATCTCGAAGCGTTTGTTGCCGCGAATGGCCAGGTTGATCATGTGTATTCGGTCGCGCCCGCTGGCCAGCGCTTCGACCGTCTTGTGCGGCGGCATGGCCGACGGGATGAACTTCACGCGGTCGAGCCCCAACTGCTCCAGAGCATCCTGCGCGATCAGAAGATGTCCGATATGAATCGGATTGAATGTCCCGCCCAGTATGCCAATTCGTTGACGTTTGCCCGCCATGATCGAGCCGACAGTAATCAGAGCGGCCCGGTTTCTCAAATCTTTTTGCGTGCGGCGTCGCGCTCGGGGCGAGTTTTAGTTGGACAAAACGATGCGCGCTTCGGAAACTGACCCGCAAGATGGCTTTCCGTGAGCACGTGATGATCACTCCCGAGTGGCAGGAACTGCTGCGCCAGCGCGGACTGCCAGGCGTGGAGGCCGTGTATCGGCTGCGGGAAGGCGCTGTTCTCAAGGGAGGCGCGGCCACGGAGTTGCGACGCCTGGAGTGGCGCGACGACAACCAGACCCGTGTCCTGTTCATCAAGAAGTACTGGTATCCAACTTTTAGGCTGCGGTGGAGCGGGTTTTATCGCGGGACATTCTTCGGAACGTCCAAGGTGCGGCGCGAATATGAGAACCTGGCGCGACTGCGCGCGTGGGGGCTGGATGCCCCGGCTCCGGTGGCGTACGGCGAGGAACGACGAGGCCGGTGGCTGCACCGATCATACCTTATCAGTGAGGGTGTGCCTTCGCCGATGCCGTTGGATGTGTTCATTCGCGACGTTCTGCCCGCAATGTCTGCCCCCGAGCGACGGCAGCAACAAACCGAACTCCTGCAACGACTGGCCGATTACACCCGGCGAATGCATGACCATCACTTTGTGCATCACGATTATTTTTGGCGGAACATTCTCCTGAGCGGAAGGTCGTTGGCGCATTTCTTTCTGATCGACTCTCACAAGGGCCGTTGCTGGAAATCGTGGGCAGAATTCGATGGCCGGGCGAAAGATCTGGCCACGCTGGATTCTCCCGCGCCGTGGTTCTTTCGACGCAGTGAGCGGCTGCGGTTTTTCTTGCGCTACCGCGAGCATCCGCGACTGACGACTGGTGACAAGGATCTTGTCCGCCTCATCTTACGGCTCGCCAAACCCATGCGCACTTCCCAGCTCAACCGGGTCTGCCGCGCGCAACCGGTATCCGACCCGGCAAAGGAATAATGTGAGCAATCGACAAAAGACTCCCTCGCTTTGGAAACGCGTCCGCTATCGTTTGGAAGCCCTGATCCTGGAACTGCTGGCGGCGACGGTTCCCCTGCTGCCGAGGAGAATGCTGGTCCGCATCGCGAACGGAATCGGCTGGATCGCGTTTTATGTGGCGGTGGGCGAGCGGCGCATCGCCCTGACGAATCTGGATATCGCCTTCGGATCGACAAAATCCACCGAGGAGAAACGGCGGATCGCCCGCTCGGCCTTCCAGAACTTTGCGCGCAGTTTCCTCGGGCTGTTTTGGGCGCGCCGGCTGAATCGCGCAACGCTCGATCAGAGTGTCGAAGTCGATGCGGACAGTTTGCGGATGCTCCAGGCCGCGCACGCCAGAGGCAAGGGCATCATTTTCGTCACGTTCCATTTCGGCGAGTGGGAAACACTGGGCGTGGCGACGGCGTTGCTCGGATTTCCCCTGACCATCGTGATGGAACAACTCCGCAATCCTCATCTCATGCGCATTTTCGAGCGTTTGCGCGGTCGCGGCGGCAGTCAAATCATCCTGCAGCGGTTTGCGATGACCAAGCTGCTCAAGGCGCTGAAGCGCGGCGAGAGCATCGCGTTGCTCATCGATCTGAATGCGCTTCCGAGCCGGGGCGGGGTCTGGCTGGATTTCTTCGGGAAACCGGTGTTTGGGTTCTCGGGAGCGGCGGCATTGGCCCGGCATACGGGGGCGGCGATGATCGGCGCCGTATCGCATCCGCTCCCGGATGGACGAGTTCGCGCTGTGTATGGACCGGAGATTCCGTGCGCCAACACGGGCGATGAGGAGGCGGACCTGCGGGTCACGAGCCAGCAATGTCTGCGGTATTGCGAGGAATTGATCCGACAGGAACCCGAGCGTTGGTTATGGTTTTACCGGCGTTGGAAGTTTCGGCCCACCGCGGACCTGGGTGATTATCCCTATTACTCGCGCTGGATTGGGGAAGTGCGACAGGCGCGGACACAAGCAACCAACGCAACCCAGAGCGCCAGCGTCCCCCAACA
>JBEKUF010000143.1:0-9038 GCA_049515295.1 Verrucomicrobiia bacterium
TTGGGCGAGTTTCCAGATCAGCGCGTGTTCGCGCCCGCCGTTTCCGATGACGAGGATTTTCATGCCGACTTCAGTCGGCACTGTAGGTGAAATTTTCCGCGAGGGTCAATGCCGGAAGCGGCAGCGCAAATAAGCCCGCGTTCCGGTCCATGGTGAGGCTTCGACACCGGTCAATGTGTCAATACCAAGGATTGATAAGCATCCAAGGGTCGTGAAGAAGAAGGCTTCGGCTATGGCACATTGGCCCCAACCCTTAACCCCAAGGAAAGGAGCCAGTCATGCCGACCCAAGCCCGCCAGAGTTTATACGCAGGCTTGGACCTGCACAAACGCAATGTGTACTGTGGTCTTATCGACCAAGAGGGCCAACCGGTCTACCGTCGGCGTCTGCCCGCCGACTTGTCGATGATCTTGCAGGCGCTCCACCCGTATCGCCCGCAATTGAAAGCCATCGCTGTGGAATCGACCTTCAATTGGTATTTGGTTGGTCGACGGCTTGCAGGCGGCCAACCATCCCGTGCGCTTGGCCAACCCGGCACGGATGGAGGCGTACAGCGGGTTGAAACGGACCGACGACGAAACCTTCGTGCTGCCGGAGGCCTGGTCATTTCGGGGACCTTCTCGGTCAGCCCGGCAGAAAGCCTGGCAGGGTTCAGATGGCATACTGGGCATTGAATGCCGCCACAATGAGCGAGATCACGCCGATGGAGACAAAAAACATCCTTTCCCCAAGCGACGCCGTATGATCTGCGGAACGCCTGCCGAACGTGTGCGTGGCCAGCCGGCAACCGAGGAATATCGCGGGTGTCGTGATCATGGCTTCATACGTGATCAAGCCCGCATGAAATCCAAACACATCAAATACGTGTCTGGCCAATGGTTCGGCTTCCATCGCGCGCCCGCGTCCGATCGCCACCCAGGTTGTGGCAAAATCCAGTGCCCGCCCGATCGCACACACCGCGACCGCACCGGTGATACCGTCAACACGCCACGGCTTGCAAGCTTTCCCACGCCACCACGCCACGGCGTGCAGCTGTCGCCAACCCGTCTGCGTGGCCGAAGCCACTTCGTCGCGGCGAAGGCCCGTCTTTGTCTCCATACCATCATCCCCTCCCACCCCATGGTACATATCCACCAACTTCAGACTTTGCGCAAGTGCCGCCCGCGCTTCCGAGACCTGGCACCGACTATTGGCCCGTGCGGAGGAATGTCACGAACTGCTGGCCGCCCGCGGGAGGCATGGGGACGGTCACACGGAAAAGCTTCGTCGCCGCATCGTATCGAACCGGCAAGGGTTTTCCATCGGTGACGGAGCAACTGGACGCAGCGGGGGTTGAGAGAAACCGCCCCACAGGATTCGGCGGAACAGGAACGTCGCGCTGTGGGATCGTGGAACCCGTCCCGAAGGCCGCTGGTGACTTCGAGGACGAGATCGATGGGAATCCGAGACCCGCCCCGCGCCCGATCCAACGGCCACAGGGATAAACTCTGGCAACCCAACCAACGGTGGCAGTCTCAAAATGCAACTCCAGAAATGCACCAAAAAAAGCATTGACGACATCACAGACAGTGTTACGATTGTAAAAATCGTAACACTATGGAAACTGTCTCTCGATTCAGCATCTCACTCGACAAACAATTGCTGCGCGAGCTCGACCGCATGTGCCGCGAGAAGGGGTACAACAACCGGTCGCTGGCGATCGCCGACATGGTCCGCGCCCACCTCATCGAACACCGCCAGCAACTCGGCCGTGGCGAGATTGCCGGCAGCATTACCCTCGTCTACGATCATCACAAGCATCACTTGCAGGAATTACTCACGGACCTGCAGCACGAACATCGGGACGTAATCATTTCCGCGCTACATTGCCATCTGGATCATGACAATTGTTTGGAAGTCCTGGCTGTCCGTGGCAAGGCCGCCGACATCAAAAAGTTGGCTGATGAGCTGATCGCCGCCAAAGGCGTGAAACATGGCAAACTCACGATTACCACTACGGGAAAGGACCTGCCGGCATGACCGACGCACGGGCGTTGGCCGAAACGGCTAAGAACATTCCAAGAACGCAACGGAGACGACTCAGCGTCGTCGCGCTGGCAGTCGGTGTCTCCGCAGGTCTGTTGGTTCAGCGGACGGCATCCGCCCAGACAAACGATGCGACGGCCACTGCCGCGTCAACCTCGCAGGTGATTCGCCTGCCCGAGGTGGTCGTGATCGGGCGCGAGAGCAACCTCGTGGGAGTGGCCGAATCCGCGTCGCAAGGCACGACTGGCCAGGCGCAACTGGAAGACCGCCCGATTCTGCGCAGCGGCGAAATCCTCGAAACCGTTCCCGGCGTCATCATTACGCAGCATGCCGGCGGCGGGAAGGCGAACCAGTATTTTCTGCGCGGGTTTAATCTGGATCACGGCACCGACTTCGCGGTGTTCCTCGACGACATGCCACTCAACCTGCCATCGCACGCGCACGGCGAGGGCTATTCCGACATGAACACCGTCATCCCAGAGCTTGTACGGCGGGTGGATTACGAAAAGGGGCCGTATTATGCGGATGTCGGCAATTACGGTTCCGCCGGATCGGCACATCTGGTGTTTTACAAGGTGCTGCCCGAAGACTTCGTCACTGTCGAAGGCGGCATGTATGGTTATGAGCGCGGTGTCGCGGGCTTCTCGCAAAAACTGGGCGAGGGCAATCTGCTTTACGGCGGCGAAGTGTATCACGACGATGGCCCGTGGGTGCATCCGGATGACTATTCCAAATTCAACGGCCTTCTCACCTATAGCCAGGGTGATGATGTCAACGGTCTCAGCGTCACGGCGCGGGGCTACCACGGCAAATGGAATTCGAGCGATCAGATTCCCGAAAGCGCCGTGCCTGAGGTTGGCTTCTTCGGGGCCATCAACCCGACCGACGGCGGGAATTCGCAGCGGTACAGCCTGCAAGGCGAATGGCACGGTGCGGATGGCAGCTCGGACACGAAAATCACGGCGTACGGATTTTATTATGACCTCGATTTGTTTTCCGACTTTACGTACTACCTCACGGACCCGACTCTCGGCGATCAGTTCGAGCAGCAGGACAGACGCTACGTGGCCGGCCTGGACGCGCGCCGCACTTTTTTCAACGAATGGTGGGGCCGCGAAGTGGAAAACACCTTCGGCTTGCAAGTCCGCAACGACTGGATCAATAACGGCCTGTACCAAACGGACGACCGCGTCCGCATGGACAAAGTGGATATCTCCACCGGCACCACTTTGCCCGCCACCACGGAAGCGGATAATTTTACAGACACGCAAGCTGGCTTCTGGGTGGAAAACAAGATCCAGTGGACCGACAAATTCCGTTCGGTCGCGGCCATGCGCGGCGACCTAGACTGTTTTGATGTCACCTGCCTTAATAATCCGGTCAACTCCGGCACGTCTTTCAGTATTCTGCCCAACCCCAAGCTGAGCTTGATTTTCGGTCCATGGGCAAAAACGGAATATTATGTGCAGGGTGGTTTTGATTTTCATAGCAACGACGGACGCGGCGCGACACAAACCGTGGAACCGATCTCGGCTGACAATCCCAATCCCAACACACCGAGCCAGAGAATTCCCGGTCTGGTCCAAACGAAGGGGGGCGAGATCGGCGTGCGCACGCTGATCGTGCCGCGTCTGCAGAGCACGCTTTCGCTGTGGTATCTGTACAGCGATTCCGAACTACAGCAGGATGGCGACACGGGAAGCACCGTTGCTTCCAAAAATCCGAGCAACCGCTACGGCGTCGAATGGGCCAACTACGTCACGCCGGCACAACATCTGGCACTTGACCTGGACGTCGCGGATTCCATTGCCCGCTTTATCGGGGTTGACGCCACCGACGCCGCGCCGGACAGCCCCGGCGGCACGCGCGTGCCGGAGGCAGTCGGGTTGGTGATTTCTTCCGGCATCACCTTGCATGATTTGAATGGATTCTCGTCGAGCCTGCGATTGCGCTATTTTGGTCCGCGCGATTTGACATCGGACGGAATTTATCGCTCCAGCGAAACGATTTTGGTCAACGCGGAAGCCGGCTATCAATTCAACAGGACATGGCGCATTTCCGTCGAACTATTGAACGTGCTTAACCGACGCGACCACGACATTGACTACGCCTACCAATATCGCCAGACGCCCACGGGCACGCCGCAGTTTGGGGATGTTTTCCATCCGGTCGAGCCAATCCAAGCCCGCGCTGCACTAACGGCACAATTTTGATTGTTATCGCGCTAAGAGGTGCACTTGACTTTCTAATGGGGCACTGGCGGATTCGTGCCCGACTTGCTGAAGCGAACGCGCGGGACCGAGGAATTGGTCAGAAATTGCCACTTCAGAATTGCTTGCGGTAAATCCGGGGCGTATAGAGAACCGCCATGACCCGACATGGCCAATCGCACTCGCGCAAGTCTCACCAGACCGCCCTGTCGACGTTGCGCGGTGGCGGGCTGCGGGTGACGGGACCCCGAAGGTTGGTGCTCGACTTATTAATCCGTAACCACGGGCCATTTACGATTGACGAGATCCGCCAGCACCTCCAGCGCAAGACGTGCGACCGGGTGACGATTTACCGATGCATTGCCGCCTTTGAAAAACTCAATCTGATCCGGCGGTGCGATTTTGGTGACGATAAATGGCGCTACGAGTACGTCGACGACAAGCACCATCATCACCTCATCTGCAAGAAGTGTCGGCGGGTGGAAAGCATCGATGACTGCATCGTCGACAGACTCAGCAAGGTCGTGGCCGCGCGGGGCTACAAGGATATCAGCCATAATTTGGAATTCTTCGGCGTCTGCCCGGACTGCCAGAAGCGGCGTCACTTCCGCCGTCGGAAGCAACGTTAAACCGGAGATCGCGGGCTGCGCCGGATGCCCTCAATTTGTGATGGCGAAAAAAGGTTGCATTCAGCGCAGGCGTTTGTCTATATTGCAATATAGTTGCAATAAGGAAATCGAGTTTGTGAAACAACTGGGCAAATGGCTGCTCATCCCGACGATCATCGGCTTGATCTTGCTGATCGATCTGATGGCGGCTTCGCCCGCGTTGCACGAACTGATCCACTTTGATGCCGGCCAGCCCGACCATCATTGCACGGTCACTTTGTTCGCCCACGGCCAGATAGATTCTGCCGTCTGCGAAATAGTTGTTCCAACCGTCTCGATCCAGTGGATCGATCCATGCCCGCCTGTTACGCTTTCGTTCGTTGCTCCACTCGTTGTCCTTCTTCCCCCGGGCCGCGCTCCTCCTGCTTCCCCGGCATAATTCAGGCATCCAGGTCGCCCCGCGCGGATTGAGCGGGTGCGCTTCCTCGCACATGGAATTCATGGACGAGTCTGCGCTCCAATTCTCTACCGCAGTGACCCGCCGCCTTTTTTCGAAAGACGGGCCGCAGGAGCGACTTTCGCAGACCAAGGAATGCACGGGTTTCTCCTGCCCGCATTCCAGGTATGTGAACCTGTCAAGTCAGGAGAGGAAACCTTTATTTATTGGAATAAGAAATGAAATCGAACTTCGAGCCACACGTTGATCGGCCCGGCGAACGGGCACGCCCCGGTCTCGCCCGTGCCTGTATCACGGTGATTGCAATCGCCTTGTTGGCTTGCGCCCATGGTGTTCTAGCACAAACCGACAATCCACCCAACGCCGCTGCTCCTATAGCGGCACCGACCAACAATCCGACGGCTGCACCCGTGGTCACCGCCGCGCCCGAAACCAACAATCCACCGGCCGCACCTGCGCCAGCTACGCCCGAAAGTCCCGCGAGCGTCACCACTCCTCCGGTGGCGGCTCCGCTTCCAACCAACAGTCCACCGGTCGTCGCTGTCCCCGCATCCACGGAAACGAACGCGCCTGTAGTCGCGTCCGCCCCGGTCAGTTCGGGAAATTCGACCAACGTATCGACGCTCCCCGAGATGACGGTCTACGGCAAGCTCGATCAAGCCCGCAGCCAGATTCAACCGGATTTAGGGGCAACGGCCTATTCGGTGAGCCAGGTGCAAATCGAATCGGAGTCGCAGGGCGAGAATGCGCCGTTCAATCAAGTGGTCTTACGCGCGCCGGGTGTCGCGGAGGATTCGGCGGTGAACGGAGACCTGCATGTTCGCGGCGAACACGCGAACCTGCAATACCGCATCAACGGCGTGTTGCTGCCAGAAGGCATCACGGGGTTCGGCTTGGAGCTCGATCCGCGTTTCGTGAACAGCATGGAGCTCATCACGGGGTCGTTGCCGGCGCAATATGGTTTCCGCACCGCCGGTATCGTGGACATCCAGACCAAGAGCGGGTTCGAAAACGGCGGCAAAGCCGACATGTATGGCGGTTCATATGACACGCTACGGCCGAGTTTTGAATACGGCGGCACGCAAGGGAAACTGAGCTACTTCGTGGATGGCAGTTACGACCAAAACGGGATCGGCATCGAGAACCCGCTCGGCACGGCCATTCCGGTCCACGACGATACGCAACAATACAAAGGTTTCACGTATTTGTCCTACATTCTGGATGACACCAGCCGCATCAGCCTCTTGGGAAGCGCATCCTCCAGTACGTATCAGATTCCCAATTCGACAAACACCACGCCCGCGTTTGCGAGCGCGCCCGGTCAGCCCGCGACATTCGATCCAGGCAATTTGAACGAGAACCAGGACGAGCGGAATTACTACGGCGTGTTGGCCTACCAAAAATCCGCGGGCGATTTGAACCTTCAGGCCGCCGCCTACGGCCGCTACAGCGAGGTGCATTTCCTGCCCGATCCAGTGGGCGACCTCTTCTTCAACGGCGTGGCCACGGACGTGAATCGATCGCTCGACTCGGGCGGCTTTCAGGCGGATGGCAGCTATCTCCTCAACGATCAACACACCTTGCGCGCTGGTGTGATGGTCTTGCAGGAATCCCTGGCATCCGACACGACAACGACGGTCTATCCAACCAACAGCAGTGGCGCTGTGTCGGGGTCGGCGTTTCCCATTGTCCAGGATGGCCACCAACACGCGACGTTTTTCGGCGTGTACCTGCAGGATGAATGGAAGATCGTGCCGAAACTCACACTCAACTTTGGCGGGCGCTTTGACTTGTATTCCTCTTCGTTCGACAAGGAAAATCAGGTCAGCCCGCGCGCCAACCTGATCTACCAAGCGACGACCAATACCACGTTGCACGCCGGGTATTCGCGTTATTTCACGCCGCCGCCACTGGAAAACGTGCCGGCGACGGACGTGTCGCAATTCAAAGGCACTTCGAACGAGTCCGCAACGACCCAGGACGATCCGGTCAAGGCCGAGCGCGCGAATTACTTCGACGCCGGCATCAGCCAGAAACTTGCGCCGGGGCTGCAAGTGGGCGTGGACGGTTATTACAAACACGCCCAAAACCAACTGGATGACGGGTTGTTCGGGCAGTCGCTGATTCTCTCGGCATTCAACTATCGGCTGGGCCAGGTGTATGGGGTGGAAGTCACCGGCAGCTATGCGACCGGTGGCTTCTCTTCGTACGCGAATGTCGCCTACTCAGTGGCACAGGGGAAGGATTGGAACTCGGCGCAATTCCTGTTTTCTCCCAACGACCTGACGTATGTCCAAAACCATTGGATCTACCTCGACCACGATCAGCGTATCAGCGGCTCCTTTGGCGCAGCCTATGCCTGGAAGCAAGCGCATGGCAGTACGCACGTTTACGTGGACGCTATCTATGGCAGCGGGCTGCGGCAGGACGGGGGGGGATTTGAACCCAACGATCCGACCGCGCCCATTCCCAATGGCTCCAACGTACCGGAGTACTACTCAATAAACATGGGCGTGGAACAAGACATGAAGCTGGACAAGACACGGGTGTTGAAAGCCCGGTTGGATATTGTGAATATCACGGACAATTCGTATGAACTCCGCAGTGGTACCGGCGTTGGTGTCAACGCTGCACAATACGGCATGCGCCGTGGTATATTTGGCTCGCTCGGGTTGGCATTCTGAGCCGGGCAAGGCAACACAATGACTGCCAAAGATACCCTCCAGTTCATTGGGCCGCCACTAACGGCGCGCCCGACGGACTCGATTGCCCATATCGGCATGGAGCCGAGCGATGACGCGTCCCTCGTCCCCGTAGCAACCTTTGTGACATGGATGGTCTGCCTGGCCGTGGGAATCCTCGGGCTCCTGCTGCCATACTCGCGTGTCCACCCATTCGTCAAGGTGCCCGAACCGGTCAAGGTGGAAAAACTGTTTGTGCAACTGGGCAAAGAAACCATTACGCCAACAGAGAACGAACGTCAGCCCGGCAACGGCGGGCTCTTGGCAGCCTTGCCATCCGATGAAATGGCTCCGCCGCCGATTCCCGTTGCGGAACCGTCTGCCGCCATCGCCTTCGCCGTGCCCGTGGAAGGCGCCACGCGCGTCGTTCCCTTCGGCCAGGCGGCGTACGGCCGGCCGTCAAAGCCGGTCCCGACCGTCCAACGGCTCACGTTCGGCGTGGGCGAGGGTCAACAAGCTTCTCCGGAGTATCCGCGAGAGGCAATCGAGCAGCACCAGGAAGGCACCGTGGTCATCCGCCTTGTCGTCGGTGAGAGCGGACTGGTCACCTCCGCCGAAGTCATCCACGCTTGTCCCTGGCCGTTGCTAAACGAATCGGCCGTCCGGACCGTTCGCCACCAGTGGCGGTTCGCTCCGGGTGCCGTACGTACGTACGACGTACCGATTCACTTTCAAATCACCTCCCAATGAAAGACCTCCATCTATGATGCCCATACTACTCGCCAATATTGTCGTGGACTTCTTCTTCAAAGGCGGTCCGGTCATGTGGCCGATTCTGTTCGCGTTTCTCGCCGCCCTCGTGGTGATCGTCGAGCGCGCACTCTGGTGGACCAGTCTCCGCCGCCGGGCGAACTCCCAATCGTTGCACGAGGCGTTTGACGCCATTGCGGGCGGTGACTTCGACCGCGCAGTGCAGATGACGACCGCCAGTGACGATCCGTTCCTGAGCACGGTCCATGAAGGCCTGCTGCACGCGCATTCATCCCTGCTCGGCGCC
>JBEKUF010000144.1:0-8991 GCA_049515295.1 Verrucomicrobiia bacterium
CAGGTAGACTTATTGTCACAGGTTTCCAGAATGACCGAGAATACCGTTACTCCGCCAGCGCGTGCGCCGTGGTTGTTCCTGGCGTTAAACTTCTTCTTGTCGCGGCTGTTTCTCGTCGCGGTGGCTGGCTTGAGTATTTTGATGTTCAAGAAAGGGGATTTCTACACCCCACCAGGTTCGATTCTCGACTGGTTCAAACAATGGGACTCTGGATGGTATCTGGACATCGCGCAGCGCGGCTATACGTATGTACCGGGGAAAGAATGCAGTGTGGTGTTTTTTCCGCTCTACCCGGTTCTGTTGGGGTGGCTTACGTTCGGCGGCGCGGTCGATGGACGGGTGGTCGGTTACCTGATATCCAACGGCAGCTTGTTTTTCGGTATCGTGGTTCTTTGGAAATTGACCGTGCTCGAGATGCGGGACGAATCCTGCGCCAAACACGTCGTGCAGCTTCTGCTATTCAACCCAATGACCGTGTTCTACTCCTCCATCTACACGGAATCGCTATACCTGCTGTGTCTGGTGAGCACGCTGTACTTCGCCCGCACAGAGCGCTGGCTACTGGCCGGTATCTGTGCGTATGCCGCCGCGCTGTCGCGGGTTGTGGGACTGCTGCTCGTGGTCCCCCTGGCGTGTGAGTATTTCCTCCAAAACCATCCTCATCTGACCTGGCGCAAGCCCAACGTCTGGCGCGCGCTGGTATGTTTCGCGGCTCCCGCTTTGGGTTTCTTGACGTACGTCGGGTATCTTGGCCGGGCGTTTGGGGAGCCTCTGGCATTCCTCAAGGCCGAGGCGGTTTGGGGAAGAAAACTGGTGTGGCCCTGGGTGCCGTTTTTTCATCTTCATCGGTACGATCGACCGTACGACATTTGGTTTGTGTGCTTTGCCATCGTCGCCGCCGTGCTGTTTCTCGTCGCCGTGCGATGGCGGTTGCGTCCCACTTATCTTCTGGTTCTGGCCATTTTCACCACGATTTGTCTTTCCAGCAGCCGGTTGGAATCGCTTCCGCGTTACCTGTCGATATTGTTTCCCTTCTATTTTGTCCTCGCGCTGATGACGAAGAAGTGGCCGAATCTGACCGGGCCGCTGTTCATGGTGTTTGGAGGTCTGCAGGTAATGACGACCATCCTGTTCGTCAACGGCTACTGGCTCACCTGAGTGGGCGGGCATTGGCGTGCGCCGTTGGCTGACGCCAGAATTTGCCGGACGGCTGCGGCCACTTCGTCCACCGTGATTGCCCCAAACGATCGCCGCCAATAGCGGTCCTTGGACTCCCAGCGTTTGCGATGAACGGGTTTCGTAACGATGATCGCTTTCTCGGTCAATGGCCGCCAGCGCGTTGGGCCATACAGAGGCGTCGTGCGTCCGAAAATCACGACGACGGGACAACCGACCGCCGCTGCCAAGTGGCTCGGCCCTGTGTCCCTCGTGACCAACACCCGTGCGTGCTTCAACAACCAGCCCAGTTCGGCAAGGTTCGTTTGGCCGGCAAGATCGAGATGGTGTGCTTGCGTAGCGGCAAGGGCATCGGCCACGTCAGTCCCCACGAACACGGGCTGGAGATTCATTTGCTTGTCCAACCAGTCTGCCAGGCGTTGGTAGTATTCGGCCGGCCAACGGGCGACAGGCGAATGGGCCGATGGATTCAATACAGCAAACGGTGTTGACTTCAACGGCCAGGGCAGTTTTGCGTTGAGCGAGACGCAGGCGGACTCGGGAAGATGCACGTTGGGTGTGAAATGGTTTGGAGGCGGCAGGCCGACGAGATTCAAGAGATCGAAATTATACGCCGCTTCGTGTTTCAGGCCTTCGGAGCGACGGTCGGGCAACGAATGCGTGAGATATCGTGTCAAGAGCCACTGCTGATATCCGATGCGAACGGGCACATTCGCGCCGCGGGCGGCTCGATAGCACGCGGCATCGGGGTGGAGATGAACGACGGCGTCGAGCGCCAGCGGCCCGAGTTGCGATGGGTCGGAAAGAAAACCGTCAAGGTCCGGGTGACCCTCCAGCAACGGTCGCATTCGTTCCGCCGCATAGAAGTAGAGCGCACCGGCCGGAAAGAATTGGCGAATCGGCGTGATGCATGAGGTGGAAATAATCACGTCGCCAACGCGGTCAGGTCGGGCGATGAGCAGCCGAGGCGCTTCAGGCAAGGCCAATTTCGCGGAGCAGGTCATTGGTGTAGTCGTCCCAGGAGCGGAAGCTGCGGTGGCAGGCTTCGGCGAACAACCGATCATACAGGGCGGCATTCGTCAGCAACTGTCGCATTCCATCGGCCAGCGATGCGGTGTCGGCGCAGGTCACGGCCAGGCAACCGCCGCTGCTGGAAACCTCGCCGAGGGCTCCGTTGGCACCGCAGATGCAGGGACGCCCGTGCCACAGGCTTTCCAGGATGGGCAGGCCGAAACCTTCGCGCAGTGACGGGTATACCGTGAACGAACAGTCTTGATATATCCGGTGGAGGGCGTGATCGCTAACATGGCGCAGCCATTTCAACTGGCGACGACGTTTCGCCAGACGATCCACTTCGGCGAGAACGGTCGCGCCCCAGTCGGCGGTCATGCGGCCCACCAGAACCAGCTCAAAGTCCAGGCCGTCGGCCCAAAGCGACTCGGCGGCCTCCAGCAACTTGAGGTGGTTCTTGCGGCGCTCCAGCGTGGCCACGCACAGGATGCGGCGTGCCCCGAAGTTGGGGGAAGCATCGGGTCGCGCTTCTCCGAAGTCGGTGGGCCATCCGAGTACCGCGGTCGGAGTGCGCGAAAGGCCCAAGGAGTTCCAGTAATAGCGCAAATCAGCTTCGACTTCGTGGGAGACACAGACGACCTTGTCGAACTTTGCCAGTGCGCGAATATAGCCGGCAAAGTTCGGTAGATGATCCGGGGCCGTCAACTCCGGCAATCGCAAGGCGATGGCGTCGTGAAAGACCGCGTAACATCGGCCGGGGAACCGCGTCGCCGGATGGGTGAACCTTTCGATGCGATTATCCCGGAAAATCTCCGGCACGAACAGGACATCGTCGATCGTCGCCTCGGTTTCCAGGGGCAGCCGTCGCTTTCGGTTGCGCAGATACCGCATGGTCTTGGACCAGGGAAACGGGATCGCGAGCCGTTCGGGTTTGGCACTCGAGGTGCGGTGGTGGGCGAAGGGTTTTGCGAGGAACTGGAGTTCGCACGGGGAAAGGCGACAGTACGAGTCGAGCTTGTGACTCCAAAGAAGCGGGGTCACCTCCGTGCGACGATTGAGCCCCGCGAAAATACCGCGTACCATTCGCTGGACGCCGGTGTTCAGCGGCGATTTACAGGAACTGGAGACATCCAAGTAGAGCACAATTGATTATAGGGGCTTGTACAACCGCGTGGCAAGACGCCCCTTGCGCGTGGGAAAGCGCGGCGACGTCAACCTGTCACTTGCGGAAAAGTCAGTCGGAGGAACGCCTTCCATAGCTTCCATCGGCGGCGCCAAGGTTCCGACATGTGGCTCAGCAAGTAGTTGAGCGCGAGCAGCCGGCGGTCACGATTCGTGCGAGTTTCCAGCACGTGGGACTTCCATTGTTGCAGCAGCCGCGTCGTGTTTTGTGGCGTGAACGTGTGCCGGCCTTCCGAGGAACTGACGTGGTGGTCGATGACACTCTGGTTGGCTACGTAGTGTTGGTACCCCGCCCGGCCAAGTCGCAAGCACAAATCCACATCCTCGCTACCGTTGATGTATTGTCCGTCGAACCCTCCCGCGTTGAGAAAAACAGATCGGCGGACGAGACAACACGCCGCGGTCACGGCTCTCCACCGTGTGTATCCCCGGAACGGACGGGACCGAAAGTCGCAGCCGAAGTGAAGGGGCGTTCCGTCGTCAGCGAAAATAACCCCCAGGTGATCATATCGGCCCGTGCGCGGATTGCGCTGGACGTTGCCGACGAAGCCAGCGTCGGGGAATCGTTGGAACGCACGCAGCATCGGTTCGAGCCAGCCGGGGGACAATACCGTGTCATTATTTAGCAGGCACAGAAGCTCACCTCTGGCGACAGCGGCCGCCGCGTTATTGCTGGCGGCGTAGCCGCGTTGATGATCATTCGCGATGATGCGGAACGGAGGCTCGGCAAGAGCGGCAAGATACTCGCGCGTTCCGTCGGTGCTGTGGTCATCCACCAGGATCACCTCGTGCCGGGAAAGATCGACGGTCTGGCGGAGGCTGTCGAGACAGGCCCGTGTGAGCTGCCATCCATTGAACACAGGTATGACGAAGGAGATGCCCGGGGTGGCGCGCACACGGCTCACGTCGGGGCTTCTGCTGGTTGCCGAAATACAGCTTTGCGCTTGCAAAGGCACAAGCCGTTGGTAACAATCTCGCCCCGTCGTAGCAAGGAGAAATCGCTGTGGCGCCGTATGGAGTATCTTCAATCACTTGAGAATCCGCTAACCAAGCGCACAGGCGCGACCGCGGTGTTGGTGCTGGGGATGCACCGGAGCGGCACGTCCGCGGTCACCCGTGTCTGGAATTTGCTTGGCGCGCAACTCGGCGACAATCTTCTGCCGCCGGCGCCCGATAACGAAACCGGGTTTTGGGAACTGCGCGAGATCCATGAGATTCACGAAACGCTGCTGCTCGCGCTGGGCTCGACGTGGGACGATGAGCGTCGATTGCCCGGTGACTGGTTCAAAACCGCGCCAGCCGAGACGGCCAGGGCACGGATACTCGACGTGCTGCGGCGGGACTTCAACGGCTCGAAGCAGTTTGTGGTCAAGGACCCGCGCATCTGCCGCTTGGTGCCATTGTGGCTTTCCGTCGTTCAGGAGATGGGCGCGCAACCGCGGTTTTTGGTGATCGTGCGAAATCCGCTCGAAGTCGCCGCCTCGCTGGAGAAGCGCGACGGGTTCCCGGCGGCCAAGTCCGTGCTGGTCTGGCTGCGCCACACACTCGACGCGGAACATGACACCCGTGGTTTTCCGCGGGCGTTCGTTTCCTACGAAGGGTTGCTGGCCGACTGGCGGCGGACGATGTCGGTGGCTGCCGACCGCCTCGGGCTGGATGTGACGGCGGAAATCCCGGTGCGTGGAGCGGAGGTCGACGCCTTTTTATCCACGGAGCATCGCCATCAGCAGTTCTCCGAGGAAGCGCTGGCGCTGGACCCCGTGGTGTCGGGTTGGGCGCGCCGGGTGTTTACCGTCTTGCAGCGGATGTGCGAGGCGGATTCGGTCGAATGGGAGCACAAACTGGATGGCATTGCCGCGGAACTGGACAATGCCCAGCAGGTTTATGGCCCGTGGCTGGCGCTGCAACAGGACGAGATTCGGGTGCGTGGGGCACACAGAAGGGGCTTGAGCCGAGAGATGGACGTGACGCGTTCGGAGGCCCCCGTGCAGAGGACGCAGATGCAGGCGGTAACGGATGAGTTATCCTCCGTCCGCAGGTTGATCGCGGATCGGGATGCGCGCGTGGGCGAGTTGACGCGGGAATTGGAGCAGGCGCGGGCCAGAAAGTTGGCGCAAGAGACGCAGGCACGCGCCTTGATCGCGGACCGGGATGCCCGCGCGCGAGAGTTGACGCGGGAATTGGAGCGGGCGCAGGCGAACGCTTCGGCACAGCAATCGCAGATTGAAAGGATGGCGCTGGATGCGGCAGCGGCAGAGGCCAGGGCGACGAAGCACGGGGCTGAACTCGGCGAGCTGAAGGCGGAACTGAAATCTCAGCGGGAACGGCTGGAGACAGTCATGGCCGGGAGTGGCGCCCGGGCCAGGCGAATCGGCGAGTTGGGCGATCTGTTGTATCAGGCACGGCGCGACCAGCGGAATCTTCGCTTGGTGGCGCGACAGCTCCTGCAGGCCAGGAAGTTCATGCACTATGTCGATTCCCCGATTGGGCAACGGGTCGCCAGTTCGGAGTTCTCCCTGGTCGGCTGGTGTTTTGAGATCGGGTCGGCCCAGCGAGTGCAATCCATTCGGGCGCGGGTTGGGAAGCGGTCGTTCCGCGGGGTGTGCGGGCTCTCACGGCCCGATGTCGCCGAGGTTCATGCCGGCCAGGCCTCGCTGGACGCGCTGAAGCTGTCTGGATTTCAGATTGAGGTTGCTCTCCGGCCGGGTCAGCACGAGATCGTGCTGGAAGCGGCGGATGCGCGCGCCCGATGGCGAGTGTTTGGAAAACGTCAGCTAACCGTGTTGCCAGGGGAGATTTCCCAAGCGGTGCTGGCAGAGGCCGAACCGAACGCGGCAGAATTGGAGGAACAGCGGCAGCAAGCCCGGGAGCTTTCCTATCGGCCGCTGATCAGCGTTGTCACGGCGGTCTATAACACCCCGCTGCAGGTGCTGCGCGAGACGATCCAGTCCGTGCTGGATCAAACCTACAACAAATGGGAGTTGTGTCTGGCGGACGGCAACTCTGACAAGCCCGGAGTCCGAGAGGTCTTGAAGGAATTCGAAAAGAACAACCGCCAGGTTCGCGTTGTGTTTCTGGACCGCAACGAAGGCATTGCCAACAACACGAACGCGGCCTTGCGCCTGGCCAAGGGCGAGTTTATCGCGCTCCTGGATCACGACGACGCGCTGGCGCCGTTTGCGCTGTTCGAGATTGTCAAGGCGCTCAATGCCAATCCCGCGCTGGATATGATTTACAGCGACGAGGACAAAGTGGACGGGGAGGGGAATCGTTACGAGCCGTTCTTCAAGCCGGACTGGAGTCCCGACTTGCTGTTTTCCTTCATGTACACAGGCCATCTGAGCGTCTACCGCAAAAAGTTGGTGGATGAGTTGGGGGGCTTTCGCTCGCAATTCGATTTTTCTCAGGACTATGACCTGGCCCTGCGGGTGGTCGAACGCACGAACGCCATCGCCCATATCCACAAGATTCTCTATCACTGGCGGTCGATTCCCGGCTCGGCGGCGGCGGGCGACAAACCCTACGCGCGCGTGACCAACCTCGCAGCCCTGGCGAATTCGGCGCAACGGCGCGGCTACGGCGCCAAGGTGCTGGAATATCCCTTTGCCAATCGCATTAAGTACGCGATCCCCGGCCGTCCGCTGGTCTCGATCATCATTCCGACCGACAGTGAAGCCAACATCGGTTCCTGCCTGGAGCGCTTGCTGCATCAGACGCGCTACGCACACTTGGAAGTCGTGGTCGTGACCAACTCCCGCTTGATCCAGCAATTGCAGCCCCGTTATGCCAACAAACCCAAGGTTCGGTTCGTGCCGTTTGACCACCCGTTCAATTTCTCTGCCAAGTGCAATCTCGGCGCATCGGTCGCAACGGGCCAGTATTTCTTGTTTCTCAACGATGATGTCGAACCCCTGGACGATGGCTGGCTGGAAAACATGCTGGAAGTGTTTCAGCGTTCCGATGTGGGGGCCGTGAGTCCCAAACTGCTGTATGCGGATGGAAGAATCCAGCATGCGGGTTTGGTCACCGGCGTGCGAGGACTGGCGGGAACAGCGTTTCATCAGGAAGCGGCGGATTTCGCCGGCTACTTCAACATGGCCATCTCCATGCGCAACACATCCGCGCTGACAGCCGCCTGTATGCTCGTTCCCAAGAAGCTGTTTGAGCAGGTCGGAGGGTTTGATGCCGAGAACACGCCGATCATGAACTCCGACCTCGATTTGTCATTCAAGCTTCGGGAGAAGGGCTATCTGCTGGTCTATACACCCTTTGCCACGATGCGGCATATCGGGCACGCCTCGTTGGGGAAAGTTCGGCGGGAGCCATCCGCGCCCGATAAAGCGGATATTTACCTGCTGAAGCGGTGGGGAGGATACACGGCCACCGACCCCTACTATACCGAGAACATGCGCAACACGCTGTATAAGGACTCGCCGACCCGGTATCGAATGAGGGCGGTCAACCATTGCGGCGTAAACAAGACCCGTGGCGACATTCTTATGGTCAGCCACGATCTGACGTCCAGTGGAGCTCCGATCACCCTGTCGCGGCTGGCTGTGCATCTACGGGATGCCGGCTACTTTGTTACCGTCGTGTCCCCTGAAAGCGGAGCGTTGTTGTCATATTACGAACAGCACAAGATTCCGGTGGTGATCGATCCGTTGATTCTTTGCATGCCGGCGGCGGTCAGCACGCTGCTGAAGAATTTCGACCTGATCATGCCGAACACCATCCTTGGCGCGGAGGTGGTTCACGCGGCCAAGTCGATGGACAAACCGTGTTTGTGGCTTGTGCATGAGTCCCGATTTGGCCAACAACTGGCGAGCGACGATCCCTCCGTTGCCAGTGCGCTCGGACTGGCCAATGTGGTGGTATTCCCGTCGGATCATACTCGGCAACTTTATCAGCGATTCTGCCGCGGCAACGCTCACCTTGCGCTACACCATGGATTGGGGCCTCGGTCTGAGGCGCATCGCCCCGCTTTGGCAAAGGCCGGAAGCAAACTGATCGTAGTCCAAGTCGGCAGCATGGAGCCGCGAAAAGGGCAGGATTTGTTGCTCAAATCAATTGCGGCGTTGCCGGCGGAGATTGCGGAAAATTGCGAGTTTTATCTTTTGGGGCGGGTATTGGACCATGGGTTCTTTGCCGAACTGCAGCAAGCGGCGCAGGGATGGAACCAAATCCACTTTTTGGGCGAAACATCGCACGAGGAATCGCTCTCGTATATCCAGGCCGCCGACGTCCTCGTGTGTTCGTCGCGTGACGAATCGTGGGGGTTGGTTGTCGTCGAGGCTATGGCCGCGGGCAAGGCGATTGTTTCAACAGCCGTCGGAGCCGTCCCTGAGTTTATCCAACACGAAGTCAGCGGGCTGATCGTGCCGGTGGAAGACCCCGACGCTATGGCCCAAGCGTTGGCGCGGCTTTGGAAAGACCGCCCTCTCAGGGAGAGACTCGGCGAAAATGCCCGTGTCAGATTCCAACAACAAGATCTGACAATTCAGCGGTTCGGACGCGATATCGAGAACCTCATTGCCAAACTGGCGGCGCCCGTTGGCCATACACAAGCGGTTCTCTAACGTGATGGGCGTGGACTCCATCAGCCACCTGCTCATAGACAGCCTC
>JBEKUF010000145.1:0-8975 GCA_049515295.1 Verrucomicrobiia bacterium
TGATGGCCAAACGCGGCTGGAATCAACAGGAAGCCGCCGACGCCCTCTCGGTCAGTCAGGCCAATATCAGCCGCTGGCTCAGCCAGGGCCACGAGCCGTCCGCCGACGTGCTCATCCGCATCGCCAGGGCGTTCAGCGTTACATTGGACGAACTCCTCCGCGCGCCCGGCCCGGCCCTGCGAACCGCCCGCGCCGACTACGACACCGTCGTCTGGCCCGCCCGCTGGTTTCGCCAACTCCGCCTCACCTGGCAGCGCTACCCGAAAGAGCGCCACCGCATCGAAACCGCCCTCGACCTCGCCTGGCCCAACCAAAAGCCAGACATCATCGCCTGGCTGAAGAAAAAATAGGTAACCGCTGTTGTCGAGGCGCTTTTTACCCCGATTCCGAGATTTACCCCGAATTCTTTTCGGGGTCGGGGCTGTGAAGCGCCCGTCGTTTTCCGTGCTGTTGGCTGTAGATAGGGGAACCACTTAAATTTGGGAACCTCCGCTGACGGGGTGGGCTGGCGAAGCCTACGTGTAGGGCAAAACGCCTCTTTTGTGGTAAACATGAACTTGGTAACATATCCTCATTATGGAAACGTACCGGAATACCGCGATCGTGTTCGGCGGCTTAAAGGATGCCCTGCTCCATTTTGAATACGTTATTCCAATGAATCTTTCAGGAGAGTTCGTGGGGCTTCGGCCCGCACGGGGTGAGTCGGGTGGACTAGTTGAGAAATTTAGAGAGCTTGGAATGGACGGTTACAGGGAACTGAAGGATTCCTTTGGGGAACCTGACGCTTTGCTGAATTTATATCCGCCCCAATTGGCTAAGCACCCATTCTTCAAAGACGCCGTGAATATGTTTAATGGATTCCTTATGGCGTATATGTTCAAAGCGGTTTATGGAGATGAGAAATTTAGAGCATACGTTGGCCACTTGGCGCAAATCAGGCATGTCGAGAAACCTATCGACCCGGACAAGTTTTGTCCTACGGTGGAGGATCTACAACGGCTATTCAGTGCGCTGGTGGGGGAGTTCGGGTTGCAAAATATACCAGTTGATTGTTCATGTTTTTACATGGGCAGTGTGAAGGACGCGCCCTTTACCGACAGACTATTTGTTCGGCAGATTTGTGTAATTGACACTAGTAAAGTGACGGTTCCTCAAATCATGGAGTTTCGCAAAGATAGAGAGACCATGAACAAAATGCGTAACTTTCGGCTGTTTGCGTATGAACAGTATAGTGGAAAAGATAGAGCATATATCGAGGACGACATCCAGAGACGATTGTCTGATTACAATGAAGCAGTAAAAGCGTGTGGGTTTGAGACAATGGTCAAAACACTTTCATTTCTGTTTGAGTCGAAGCTACTCATAGGGGCATTCGCAACATCTGCCGTTTCATTGTTAATGGGAAATGCACGACTTGCCATGGAGGCGTTCGGCTCAGGGGCAATTCTCGAAGTGGGAAGGCTCTCGTTGGAATATGCTAGGCAGAGACACGAATTAGGGAAGATTTGCCGGGAGAATCCAATTTCCTACATTGCAGATACAAAGAAAAAGTTGGGTGATTTCGAAGGATAGCCGCTGCGCTCCACTCTCCGGCTGATTTCGGCGGCGCTTTCAGGGCACCTGGCTTTGCACCAAGCGGAGTCCCGGGGTGTGCAAGCCGGGCCGGTCCATCTGCGAGTCGCGAGGGTCAGGGGCTGGGGGGGCGAGCCAAGAATCCCTACCCCTTCTCAAACACCGTACCGCTCGCCTTCGGCGGCCGCGACCGGCCGACGAAACCGGCCAGGACGAGGATCGTCACCAGATACGGCAGAATCTGGATGAATTGAACGGGCACCGGATGCCCGCCCCACACCGCCACGCCCTGCAGCCGGATCTGCACGGCATCGGCAAACCCGAACAGCAGACACGCCAGGGCTGTCGGCAGCGGTTTCCACTTGCCAAAAATCAACGCCGCCAGCGCCATGAACCCCCGGCCCGCCGTCATATCGCGCGAGAACGATGACGACAGGAAAACGGAAAGTGACGCCCCGCCTATGCCCGCCAGCGCGCCGCTGACCAGCACCGCCATCCAGCGGACGCGATTGACCCGAATCCCCGCCGCATCGAGCGCCTCGGGATGTTCCCCGGCGAAACCCACCCACAACCCGGTCGGCGTGTATTTCATCCACAGGACGCATGCCGCCACCAGCGCCCAACTCAGGTACAGCGGCGCGGATTGAAACCGTTCGCTGAGCGGGATGGACGGAGTCGACCCCGTGACATCGTAGAGAATCTTGCACATGAATGGCGTGAGGCCCATCGCCAGCATGTTGATCGCCGTGCCGGCCACGATCTGATTCGCCCGCAACCGAATCACAAACAACGCGTACACCGCCGCCAGCAGCACCCCCGAGGCCATTCCCAAAGCCGAACCCAGCCACGGCGAATGGGTCACCAGCGTTCCCACCGCCGCGGCAAATGATCCGAGCAGCATCAGACCTTCGAGCGCAATATTAATGACGCCCGAGCGCTCGCTGAACATTCCGCCCAGCGCCGCGAAAATCAGCGGCGTCGAAACTCTCAGCGTCGACGCGGCAAGGTCCCCGGTCATGGTGCCTCCCGTTTCTTCATCCAACTCCACAGTCCATCCGCCGAAACCGACAGTATAATCAGCGCCTGCAGCACCAGCGACAGCTCGCGCGTCACATGTTCGGTTTCCAGGTCCAAACCCGCCGTCCCTTTGTGCAGCGCGCCAAACAGCAACGCGGCGGCGACCACGCCCGCCGGCTGGTTCCGCCCCAACAGCGCCACGGCAATCCCGATGAACCCGTACTCCGGAGAGAATCCGAGTCGAAATTTTCCGGCGTTGCCCAGCACCTCACCGACGCCCACGAGTCCTGCCAGTCCGCCCGCCACGGCCAGCGCGATGATGGTCATGCGTCCGGTGTTGATTCCCGCCGCGCGGGCGGCGGATTCGTTTTGGCCCACGGCCCGCATTTCGTAACCCACCACCGTCCGCCACAACAGAATCCAGACCAGCACCGCGGCCAGAATCGCCAGCGGCAACGCCAGGCTCACGGGCGCGCCGCCGAAAATCCCGAACTGGTGGATCAGGTACCCCGCCCCGACAGGCCGCGTTTCGGGATTTTGCGTGTCGGGATTCTTCAGCAGGTACAACGTCACGTAGCTCGCCAGGCCGGCCGCGACGAAATTGAGCATGATGGTGTTGATGACCTCGTGGCTGCCACGTTTGGCGCGAAGCCAGCCGGGGATCGCCCCCCAAATCGTCCCCGCCGCAACCGCCGCCAGTATCGCCAGCGCCGGCGCCAACGGCCAGGGCACCCCCGGCCAGACGGCGCCGACCGCCGCCGCCGCGAGCGCGCCGAGCGTCAGTTGTCCCTCGGCGCCAATGTTAAACAACCCCGCCTGGAACGGGACCGCCACCGCCAGCCCGGTGAAAATGAGCGGCGTCGAGTAAAACAACGTCATCCCGAAATCGTAGCTCGAGCCAAACGCGCTCCTCCACAGGATTTGCAGGACGTGCCACGGGCTTTCGCCGGCGATGCGCGTGACCCCGAGTCCCAGGATCAGCCCGAACGCCACGGCGAGAACAGGTTGGAAGAGTTTTCTCATGACCCAGCCATCTTCAATCCCAGCTCGCGCTCGGTCACCTGTCCCCGTTGAAACTCGGCCACGATTCGGCCCTCGTACATCACCAGTATGCGGTCCGACAACGTCAGGATGTCTTCCAATTCAAACGACACCAGCAACACCCCGGCGCCCTCGTCACGCGCCCGCACGATCCGATTGTGAACGAATTCAATCGCCCCCACGTCCACACCGCGCGTCGGCTGGGCGGCAATCACCAGGCGCGGTTGCCGCTGAAACTCGCGGGCCACGATGAGCTTTTGCTGGTTGCCGCCGGAAAGGTTTCCCGCCGGAATCGTCAGGTCGCGCGGGCGCACGTCGTATTCTTCCACCGCCTGAGCAGCGGCGGTCTGCAGGTTCTTCGCGTTCAACAGGCCCGCATGACTGAACGCGGAGCTGCGTTGCAAGCCCAACAGGAAATTCTCGCTCACGGGCCGCTCCAGCAGCAGCCCCTCGCGCTGACGGTCTTCGGGAATCACCGCCACGCCGAGATCGCGAATCTTCCGCGCGTCCCAGTGCGTCACGTCTTCTCCGAGAAACCGCACCGTACCGGAAGTCCGGCACAACGGCTCGCGCGGGTGGAGAACCGCCTGCAAAAGTTCCGATTGCCCGTTGCCTTCCACCCCGGCGATGCCCACGATCTCGCCACGTCTCACGGAAAAACTCACATCCGAAAGTTTGTGACGGCTTCCCCGCACCGGTCCCGCCAGACCCAACCCCACAACCTCCATGGCCAGTTCGTCGCGAGACCGCGCGACAGGAACATTGATGTTCAACACCACTTTTCGGCCCACCATGAGATTGGCGAGTTCTTGCGGATTGGTTTGCGACGTCGCCATCTCGCCCGTGACCTTGCCCGCGCGAAACACCGTCACCCGATCGGTGAAGGACATGACCTCTTTGAGTTTGTGCGTGATCAGCAGGATCGTCTTGCCTTCATCGCGAAGGTTCTTCAGGTTGCGAAACAGTTCGTTCGTTTCCTGCGGCGTGAGAACGGCGGTCGGCTCGTCGAGAATGAGTATCCGCGCGTCGCGATACAGCAGCTTCAGGATTTCGATCCGCTGTTGCACGCCCACGGGAAGCTCTTCGATGGCGGCGCCCCAGTCGACCGGCAACCCGTACTGCCGGGCCAGGGAGTCCAATCGGATCCGCGCCCGTCTTCGGTCAATCACGCCCAGCCGAACCGGTTCGGCGCCCAGCACGATGTTGTCCAGCGCCGAGTACGGCCCCGCCAGCATGAAATGTTGGTGGACCATCCCGATTCCCGCGGCGATGGCGTCCGCGGGCGACGCCCAAACACGTTTCTCGCCGTGGACAATGATCTCGCCCGCGTCCGGCGGGAAAATGCCGTACAGCATCTTCATCGCGGTGGATTTGCCCGCCCCATTCTCGCCGATCACGCCGTGAATCGTGCCCGGCTCGACCCGAAGGTTCACGCCGTCATTGGCGTGCACGCTGCCGAACCGCTTCGTCAGCCCGCGCAACTCGACCGCCGCCGTTGTCTCCACCGCCATAGTTGCTGGCAGTGTCCAGATTTGAGCCGAGAGAGTCAACACTTCCAAGCGAGTGGCGTCGCAGATGCCCTGGCGGCTGGCCGCGACGCTGCCGGGAGGTTTGATCGCGGCTGACCTGAATTGCCTGTTGCATGCGAGTTTCAAAGCCCTGCGCTCGAAATGGTGATCCATGGGGAGCAACTGGACACTGCCACTGAATTGTAGCCGCGAATCCTATTCGCGGTACGCTCTCGCCGCGAAAGAGTTTCGAGGCTTCAAAAGTCACCTCCTCTTGACAGCAGTGCTCAGATGCGCCTGATCGATGGGGAGATGTTGACATGATATATCGGCTGCCGCTATATCAGTTGATTATGAAGAGTCTGGATCGCGAGATGGTGCGTGGGCACGCGGAGGCGTTGGTCCTGGCGCTGTTGGCCAACGGCCAGGGATACGGATACCAACTGCGGAAGGACCTCGCACTACGCTCGAAGCATTACTTCCAGTTCTCGTTCGGCAGCTTGTACCCCACGCTCCGGACGCTCGAAAAACGCGGCTTGGCGCGGGCGCGATGGGTAAAGCCGCGCGGCGCACGGGAGCGGAAATCCTACGTCATCACGGCCAAGGGCTTGAAGGAACTGCAAGCCCGCAAGCGAAACTGGCGTCAATTCTCCAACGCCATGGATCGCGTGCTCTCACAATCTTGAAGCGAGCCGATGATATATCGACAGCCGCTATGTCATTACCCACCGCAGCGGACCGAGGTCGGCATCGCTCAGCAGATGTCTTCAGCGGAAGTGCGAAGGCATTTCCAACTGCGAAAGCATGCGGTGGACAGCATTGAAATATGAATCCGGCCGCAGCAAGCCGATAAATCTCAGAATCTCGGAGGCGTTGCCGGTGGCCGGGCTTTGACCGGACTTGGCCTGCTTCCTCAGCGTTTCTATGCGCTCAGTTTGCGCGTCTCCTTTTAGGAAGCCGACAATTAGAGCGTTGCCGTGCGCCTCAATGGTGAGGGCTACTTGATCTTGTAGTAATCCGGGACGGCGATTTTGCCGGCGATGATTTCGGCCTTGAGTTCATCGGCGCGCTTGCGGACGGATTCAGGCAGGATCTTCTCGTTATACTGATCGACGGAGTAATCGACGCCTCTGCTGGCGAGTCCGAAGCGCGTCAAGCCGCTGGTGAACTTCCCGCTCTGCGCATCCTGAATGACGGAGAACACCGCCAGATCGACCCGCTTGAGCATGCTGGTGAGGATATAGCCGGGCCTCACCCAGTCCTCGTTGGAGTCGACGCCGATGGCGAATTTCTTCCGCTCCTCCGCCGCGTCAAATACGCCAAATCCCGACGCCCCGGCGGGGGCAAAAATCACGTCCGCACCGCCGTCGTACTGGGCCAACGCCAGTTCCTTTCCTTTCGGCGGGTTGTTCCAGGCTTCGCTCGTCACCCCGCAGAAGTTGGCCACGACACCGATCTGCGGGTTGATCTTCTTCGCGCCGGCTTCGTAGCCCGTCTCGAACCGTCGAATCAGCGGAACGTCCATACCGCCGACGAATCCGACTTTCCCGGTCTTGCTCGTCATCGCCGCAATGGCGCCGACGATGAACGCGCCTTCGTGCTCCTCGAACATGAGCGACCGCACGTTGGGCGCGTCGACTTGCGCGTCGACGATGGCAAAATGTTTCTGCGGGAATTTGGCGGCGACTTTCTGGACCGTTTCCTTTTGCACGAAGCCAATGCCAATGATCAGGTCGTAATCCTTTTGCGCAAAGGCGCGCAGGAGCGGCTCGAACTCGTTGTCATCTGTCGGCTCGACGTATTTCAGGTAAATCCCCAGTTTCTTCCTTGCCTCGATGGCCCCTTCGTAGGCCGACGCATTGAACGACTTGTCGTCTTTGCCTCCGCGATCCAGAACCAGCCCGACCTTGAACTCGGCCAGGGCCGATTGCCGCGAAATCCCCAGAACAACGATCAGGATGGTCAGTCGATTCAACATGCGCATAAGAGTGTGCTCCCGCCGGGGTTTATCCTTCTGTCTTGAACTGATGCTCCGGATCCAACGGGGGTTCTCGGCTGGCAGCGGTTACGGAAAGCAGCAGAAACATCACCGCCAGCCCCACGTACGCCAGCGCGAATTGATACGGAATCTTCCGGGCGATCCCGGTCAGCGACCAGGGGAGGTAAATATTCCCATCGGGCGAGCAGGAATGAACCACGCCAAAGAACGAAAACAACGCCAGGATGCCGAGATAGACCGCCGAGATTTTCAGGCGCCGGTTGATCAGCTCGGCCAGAAATGCCCCCCAGAGCATCCCGGTCAATATGAAGCCGTTCCCAAGCGCCACGGTGACCAACAACTCGGGAAGTGATCGTCCTTGAGCCACCATCAGCTTCTGAAATGTCTCGACCGGCACAAACTCGGGGTTCCCCAGCTTGATGGACAACAGACGAGCCACAGTCGGGAAATAAGAGAACGCGACCGCAACGGCATGCTTCGCCGGACAGGCCAGGAAGGCTTGGGCCATGATATCCAGCGCCACAAAAACCAGAATCGGGGCCAGTACGGCACGGGGAATCAACTCCACGAAGAAGGAAACGTAACCCAGAATGCCGCCGAGCCCGATGAACAGCCCGGTGAGCAGTGTGTATCCGGCCCGTGCCCCCATTCGCTTGTACGCAGGCTGGCCAATGTACGGGGTCGATTGGGCGACACCTCCACAGATTCCCGCAACGAAGGTGGCCACAGCCTCGGTGAGCAAAATATCCCGCGTGTTGAAATTATCGCCCGCCACCCGGGCGCTTTCGGTAACATTGATCCCGCCGACAACCGTCAAGATGGCGAACGGAGCTGCAATCGGCAGGTACTTCAGGGCAGGCACGAACCCGTGTAGGAAACCCAGATTCGGCACCGGAAAGCTCATATGGAGCGTGAGCGCGGGCGGTGAAACATAGGTGCCTCCGGCCCATCCCGTAGGCCCAAGCAGGTAATACAACGCCGTTCCGACCAACACACTGGCCAGCACCCCGGGGAAATGCCGCGGCAGCCGGATCCCGGCAATCAGCGTGTACAGGATCAGCCCCAGCGCCATTAATCCCACGAGTGGCATTCCGAAGATATCTGCCAATGGAATGAACCCGATCAACGCCAGGCCAACGCCCGCCAGTGATCCAAGAAGCCCCGCCTGGGGCACAATCTTCTGAACCCATCCTCCGCAAAATGAGAGAACCAACTTCAAGAGGCCCATCATGACCACTGTCGCCATGCCGATCTGCCACGTCAGCATCGCGGCCTCTCGCTCCGGCATCCCCTCGGCTTTCAACCCGAGAAACGCCGGGCCCAGCACGACAAGGGCCATGCCGATGGTGGAGGGCGTGTCCAACCCAAGCGGCATGGCGGTCACGCTTGTGTTGCCGGTTTTCCTGGCGAGACGGAACGCCATCCACGTATACACCATGTCGCCGAAGAGAACGCCAATCGCGGTGCCGGGGAACATCCGGGAGTAGACAATATCTGCCGGAAACTTGAAGCCAAAAACCAGGACACCGGCGAGAAAAGATAGAACCGTCAAATTGTCGAACATCAGCCCGAAGAACCCGTTGATATCACCAATGACAAACCACTCGTATTTCTTGCCGGCTCCGTCCATCGGGTTCTCCTCGCTTACAGTTTGTGGCCGATCCGTTGCAGCAGATCCCTGCGCCGTTTGATGGCGCCATCGTGTTCCGTTCAGTCACGATCACGTTGGTTGGATTGATTGGAGCGGCATCCTATCATCTCTGACAGTGCCGACAAGCCTTTTTGGCCGTCCCAAAACCAGTGGGCGTTGAACCAACACCGACGTCATTCCTTCCTGT
>JBEKUF010000146.1:0-8892 GCA_049515295.1 Verrucomicrobiia bacterium
GGACGCGAGGACATCTCGATCCAGATTTACCTCAGCCTGGCGGCGCTCAAGCTGAAAGGCAAAACCATCTGCCTGCGCTATTCGCGGACCGAATCGACGATCGCGCGTCACAAGCGCCATCCGGTTCGGGTCCACTACAAACTCGGCGCGAAGAAGGACGGCACCTTGGTCGCGTCGCAAGTGACGTTTTATGTGGACAAAGGCGCCTACGCGTCGACGGGCATCGCGGTGATGCGCAAGGCGTCCAGCCACGCCACCGGGCCGTACAAGGTGCCGAATGTGTGGGTGGACGTCATCGGCGTGTTCACCAACAACAACCCGTGCGGGGCGATGCGCGGGTTCGGCGCGGTGCAGACGGCAATCGCCTACGAGGGGATGATGGACCGGCTCGCGGCGAAACTCGGGATGGACAAGACCGAGTTGCGCATGAAGAACCTGATCCATTCCGGCGACGTGGTGACCACGGGGCAAATCGTGCCCTATGCAAACGGCGAGGAGTGTTTCAACGCGGTGCTGAACAAGATCGACTGGAAGAATCGCAGCTACGAGACCGGCGCGCCGCACCTCAAACGCGGCTACGGCGTCGCTGTGATTTGTTTCGGGCTCGGCTATGGCGATGGTTTCCCCGATGTGTCGCGGTCGCGTTGCCGACTGGCCCCCGACGGCATGGTCGAGGTGTACTCGAGCGGAATCGACGTTGGCCAGGGGCTGACCAACATGATCGCGCAGATCGCGGCGGAGGAGGTCGGCGTGCCGCTGGAACGGGTGCGCACGATTCTGGCCGACACGGAATTGACGCCCGAGTCCGGCAGCACCTCGGCGACGCGTCAGACCTATTTCACGGGGACATCGGTGCAACTGGCGGCGTCGGAACTCAAGAAACAGCTCCAGGATATCGCGGCCACGCACCTCAAGGAGCTCGTGTACGAGATCAAGATTGAGAACGGCGAGGCGTACAATGTGTTTCGTCCCGAACGGCGGTTGACGTTGCGCGAGCTGGCGCGCGAAGGCAAGCGACGGGGATACTCGCTGGAAGCGATGGGCGTGTACCGACCGCGGACCATGCCCGAGGACACGAAGACCGGCCAGAGCATGCAGGCGTTTGTGACATATCTGTTCGCGAGCCATGCCTGCCAGGTGCTGGTCGATACCGAGACCGGCGAGGTCAAGGTCGAGCGCTACATCGCCTGCCACGACGTGGGCAAAGCCATCAATCCCGACCAGGTGCTGGGCCAGATTCAGGGCGGCGTCACGCAGGGGATCGGCATGGTGTTGATGGAAGAAGTGGTGATGAAAGACGGCAAGATCATGAACCCCGGCTTCACCGACTACATTTTGCCGACGATTCGCGATGTGCCCGAGATCGAGTGCATCGTGCTGGAGAATCCCGACCCCGGCGGCCCGTTCGGCGCGCGCGGGATCGGCGAACCGCCGTTGATCGCCTGCGGACCGGCCATGTTGTCCGCCATCCAGGATGCGATTGGCAAACCGGTGCGCATCTTGCCCGCAACGCCTGAGAGGGTTTGGCGGACGATGAACGAGGAGTGACACCACGAATTGCGTGAATCAGGGCCAGCGGGATTTTACCACGAAGCACACGAAGACGGCAGCAGTTCAACCAAGACGGAATGACACCGACCGTCGCCGAGGCTATGAATCCTGAAGGCTAAGCTCCCCGAGTTGAGGAACGACGCCTTCTGTAAACGGTAAGGCGTTGGCCCCATTCAGGCTGTCCGTGACCGCGCCGTAGGCGGTCACCGCACCGAGAATCGGAATGAAGAAGAGATAGACCCTTGGACCTTTTCCTCAGGACCTTGTGCTCACAATCCCGCGCAGTGACCGATTGAAGCTCGTCCCGAGCAGGACAAGAGACCCAACGATAGCCAATGAGCACGTGGACGGTTCCGGAACCGATTCGATCATGGCAACGTCGATTCTACCAGCGTTGGCCTGACCATCTCCCGGCGCGAAATCATCGACGTCTCCGATATAGGTTTGTCCCGTCACATACAGATACCCGTCTGATCCCAAGGTTAACGTGGCATCCTTCACGACTGCATTTGTGCCGCCATTTGTGCCGGCAGGATCCACGAACTCGATCGTGCCAGTGGTTCCGTTAAGGTCGATACTGTCCAGTGCCACCTCGTGCCCCCCCCCTAGACTATTCCATGTACTGCCGTTAAGGTTACCCCATTCAAACGTAAGCTCCACGGCCCAGTTGTCATTCAGGGCATTAGCCAGATAGGCGGCGGTTGGAATCGTGTTTTGGGCGATGTTCATCCCCAGATTAAGAGTTGCACCATTGTTCAGCCATGATGCAGGTGTACCTCCCGCAGTTTGGGGTGCAATTTCGCCAGAGATAGAAATCGTGGGAGCTGGATTATCTCCTCCAAGGCCAAGATAAGCCTGCAGTCCATTCAACATGTTGATTGTGTAGGTGCCGCCTTTGTTCGCGTAATTGTACACTTTACCGTTGACCGTGACCGGCCCCCCAGTATTTAGGTTAAATGTCTGCATTTCAGATGCCAGGTTGTTAACTGATGTGTAGGTCGGGGTGTAAGTCAAGGGACCATATATAGCCTGCAAATACGTCAACGCATCTGCTGTCGCTGTGGGGACACACGCGTTGGGACCAACAGCGACGCTGTAGTCTTGGAAGGGGTCGAGGACGGAATTGGCAGCGGCGAGGTTGTCGTTCACATAAGTGACTTGGCTATTTAGTTGGCCCAAATTACCAAACAAACCTGGATCCTCATAACCGTACTGCGCTCTGGCAACTGAGGCGGTCACCAGTATCGGCAAACCGAAAATCAATGAGGCTAGCATCTGATTCTTGACGGACAAAGATTTCATAAGCCCTGTTTCCTCCATTTTGCTGAACTCGCGTTTCTCCAAGTCAGGGTGATTGCAGCACGCTCGGCGCGATTTGCGCAACGGCGAAGTTTTTGGAAAAGCACAGGATTCTTTGGATTTTGGGTGAGAATCGGCCCGTAAGAGAGCCGTCCATTTCATGAATCACCGCGCGCCATACCGAAAAATGGGTGAGGCGGGCGGTGTGGTAGGGCCAGATCCCGGCTCAGCCGAGTTGTTCAAACGCGCCGCACGTTAGGCCGCGAAAGTTATGATATGTGATACGTGACCCGTTCGGGCTACTGCTGTTCATTGACCCCCACCGAGTGCCCCCAGAAGCGAGGTATCAAGTGTCGAAAGTCAACCCTCTCGAAAGTCCCGTGACCCTTTCGAACCACCCTCTTCGGGCCACCCCAACGACAGATTCGTTAAACCCTCTTACTGCGGCGGAGACCGCGTGCGGCCAGACCTACCGCCCCGATCGCCAGCAGGGCAAAGGATGTCGGTTCGGGGATTACGTCAATTTGCGGGATCGAGCTGTTGATCCAATCAGTATACGGTTGGGAAAGGCTAACGTCCCTCCAATTCATACCTGCCGCGCTGTAATCCGGGTCCGTCCCGCCATCTTGGCTCCCGGAATGTATACCTAGCAGCGAGCCATCCAACGAAAAGGTCGGGCCCCCCGAATCAGCCGGCAAGATGTATGTGGTCCCTCTGGTCACGACGCCAGCAGTAATCGTAAAGGCGCAGGTGCCTTGTATGGCATCACTTGTGTAATTCTTGTAGGGCTCTTGGCATGTCAAGACGCTCGTCAGAACGTCCGAAATACTATTCGTGCCGGCATTGTACGTGCCCCAAGTATCGACCCCTCCCCATAGATAGCGTGCTGTGCCGTCAGGTGCAGGGCTACCGATTCCCGCCGTTGCTGTGTACCCAAAGCCGGCTTGGATGATCTGGCTGTTGGCGGCGGCTGTGCCGAAGTTGACGTTCGGAACTATGCCTGCTGGGCCGTCTAAGGCCCCCTGAACATAAATAGCAAACAGGGCTAGATCCACATTGTTTGCCGCCTCCGCGACGTTCGCCACGCCAGCAACGGTGTACTGGAAACCCGCCATGCCATTGAAGCCAAGTTGAATGCTGCCTCCGTTATTTCCCCAGTTTGCGACCGCCTGATTAACCACATGGTCAGCGGTTAGCACATTGTACCAGGTTCCCCCGTTCTGTTGATCTTGCCTGATGCTGATGATGGTGCCGCTACCTCGTTCCGTGACCAAGTCTTGCCCATCTTGATACTGTCCCACAATACGCACCACGTTGTTGGCCAAGCCATTCGGCAAGGTGGCGTCATCGTTAAGCAGCGCCAAACCGAAGCTCGTAGCGGGCAGCAGGCTTAGCGCAGCTGCGGTAAGCGTCATGGCAATTTGCGTAAATGGGGTAGGTTCTTGAGCCTTAATAGAAGATGATTTCATAAAGTTTGGTGTCCTCCGTGCGTGCGCTCTCGTTGCACTCCTCCAAGTCATTCTCATTCCACCACGCTCGACGCGGTTTGCGCAACGGCGAAGTTTTTGGAAAAGCACAGGATTCTTTGGATTTCGTGGCGAAAAACCGCACATGAAACTCGAAGGGCTCCCGCGCCCCCTGAAGGGTGCGGCTACATGCCGACAGTTTCTCGCCAAGCGGAGGGTGAAACGCCAACGTGGGCTTTGAAGACTTCGCGGAAGTGGTTGGGATTGACGTAACCGACGGCGCAGGCCACTTCGCAGACGCGGTTCACGGGATTGCGGAGCAGTTCCCTGGCTTTGGCGAGTCGGAGTTGCTCGAGATAGTGGTGGAACGTCACGCCGAGCGCCGTGTGAAACAAGTCGGAGAGATACGCGGCATTCATGTTCATGGCCTCGGCCAGGTCGCCAAGCTGCATGGGGCGGCAGTAATGTTGATGGATGTAATCCAGCATCCGTTGAACAATCTGCCGGGGATGGTTGCCACAGGTCGGTTGCTTGCGCGTCTTTGGAATGGCAGGCCCGCCCAAGGGCAAGACGGGGCGCGGTCGTGCGTCCTCGTTGGATACGGCGGCTTTGACTCTTTTGCGGACGCGGTCGAGTTCGTCAGCGACTCGCCGCGCTTCGAGTGTGGCTTCCAGATCGTGGATAATGAGCCGGGTCAGGTTCACCGCGCGACGGAAGGCTCGGTGGTCGGCACGGGAAACCGGCCCCGACCCCCTGTTCGGGGCTGGCAGTGGCTGCTGGACCAGCAGCGTGACCGGGCACGAGCCAGGGACTTGGGGAGCGGCGCGGTAGTTGAGCGAGCCGCAGAGGCCGCCGAAGCGCTTCTGGGTTTCGTGGGTGTTCCACGCCGGCTGCCACCGTGTCCGCAGGCACGTCTGACATCGCGCCGGGAGTTGGCCCGCCGGGCGCTGGCGCGCTCGGGCCTTCGCCACGCCGAAGTGGCTTCGGCCACGCAGGCGGGGACATAGCCTGGGGAGGTCGCCGCGCTGCCGGGCAGCCACGGGCGTGTGCCACCGCACATGCAGAGACAGCCCGGTGAATTCATGAAACAGGTCCCGCACCGGTTTGGTGAGCCGTGGCTTGAGAAGGTCCTGACACCGCTTGAAGGGGAAAGCAGCGCGTGGGTCGCGAATCGGGCCTGCGCGGGAACGGTTCCGGGCGCCTTCGTGCGCCGGCGCGAGCATTGAAGACGCAGAAATACTGTTGGGCGGGGACGATCGCTCGTCGTAAGCGGATTCTGACGTTGCCGCTTTCACATGGTTGAACCCAAAGCTCGGCATTTGACCGGTGTGCGGTCAAGGTGCCTGTTTTCACCCAAGATGACGGATCCGAGCGGACGTGGCCCTAGCGTTCTCGGCAGGAACAGAGAACGCATTGTTCACCGTGCTTCTGGCGGCCAGTATAAGCCGCTGCAGGACGACGTCAAGCCTCAAGAAGGCGGGAAGATATAGGGGCGGTCGGCGGTCTCACGCAGAGGCGCAGGGGACACGGAGTGTCTACCGCGAATCGCCGCAAATCTTCACCGCCCTTCGACTCCGCTCGGTTCGACTTCGCTCACCGCGGGCAGGGCAAGCGAATGAACGCGGGTGCACGCGAATCTTCTTCGCTGCGGCAGCCTACTTCGCCTGGTCGGCTACGAAGGCCAAGGCATGACGGGGCGGAAGAGTCTGTCAGGGGTTGGGCGTTGAGCCTCTCGACACGGCGTGTTTTCTGATCTGTAAATTGCAAAGCGCTGACCCCGTCCACCCCGTCCATGAGAGGTTCCCATAGGCACTGTCACTTGGCGTTCTCGTTGGTCGCCGATGCGTTCTGCCTACTTCCAAACATGACGTCGATTTTTGGAAGCATCCAGGCGACTACCACCCCGGCGTTGTGCGCCGCAGTGGTCTTCTGGGAATAGAGCCTCGGGCTGACCTCTTCCTCGAAATGGCCGACTCGATCGTAGATTCCGGAAACGAATATGAACGGGGCTTCTGATTGGGATCGAATGAGTCCGTGAGTGGTTTCCAAAGATTTCCCCAGATTCGGATCGTTGCTCGACCGGTATGCGTCCAGGGTCTGTTGGTCTGTCTTGTCATATTCCGAGTAGTCCGTGACATTGAATTCGCCGATGGCAACGAAGTCCTGGTCGGCAAGCAACCGGCCCGTGGGCGCGGGATTGAGAGGGGGGACAAGGAACCGGGCCTTCACGGACGGGTTCGCGGATGTTTCAATCATGGTGATTGAGGTAAACGCATTCGAGTCCAAGGTCGTAGGAACGATCTTGTCGAAGGGGCCCACATTCCAGTTGCTGTTTGAGTTGGCGCCGCCGGGGTGACAGTTGTGCATGAAAACTTTCGTGCCGACAACCACACTCCCATTCTCGCTGGCATCTCCTGGGTAGCCTGCCGCCCCTACAGCGACGACGAAATCCACCGGCCGGCCGGCGAATGCCTTCGAAAGCCGTCGAGCCTTCACTTCCGAACTGGACTGGAATTGAGGCTTGTCTGGAAGGTCTTCGAGAAGATCGGAAAGGCACCAGACTTCCACGCTGATGTTTGTGAGGGTGAACACGGCTCGCGGAATCGGTGATGGATTTTCCGGAGGCAGATTGTTCTGGTCCGGGCGCTTCCTTGGATGATTCAATTGGGTCGGCCAGCCCAAGTAGGACGCTGGTCGAGCGTTATCGTTGAGAAGCACCTCCATTAGGGGATCGCACTCCCACCACTTGTTAACGATCACCAAGACCCTCTTTCGGGCAGCGGTCGCCCCGTGGACGTTCACACTCTTGATTGCGGTTGTCTGACAACCCGCCAATATGATCAACACCGCCGCGACGCCGCCGATAATTCTCATAATCACCTCTCGCATGGACCGTGACCCGAGCGTTCAAAAAGACCGCTCTGACTAATTCCATGCAATTCTAGCCCGACGGATTCGAACAGCAAGGCGATTTCGGAGAGACCAGGGCAGTAGTGATGCGTCACCCCCTAGGCAGGATCGGCCCGTTACGGTTCGGAGTTGCAATCGTACTATCGTGGCAGATTCCGGTTCACGAAACTAGACGTACCCCTGAGCCGCATACACCCTTCGACTTCGCTCACCGCGAGCAGGGCAAGCGAATGAACGCGGATGCACGCGAATCTTCTTCGCTGCGCCACGATATGTCGGCTAGCGATATATCATGGATGGTGCGCGGGCGAGAGAGTGTGGCTAACGTGATGCAGATGCGAGGCCGGTGATGAGGTTGTCGAGAGTCAGGGGTTGACTTTCTCCAACTTAGGAGTCGACCACTTTGATTCGTTCGATCCGATTGTTGTCAATCCATGTGAGGAAGGTCGGCTCATTCTTTACGTCCGATGAAATCAAAAAGACCTTCTTTCTCGCCCTTGTCAGAGCTACTAGAAACTTGCAAACGTCCCGATCGGTTACATTGCCCTTGTCGTTGTCCTTTATGAAGTACAAATCATCGAAGTGAGTGATAAACACGTACTCATCGGTCAAGCCTTTTGAGCTTTCGATGGTGGTTGCTCTGATGGGTATTTTTCTAATACCGGGGTTGCCGATTCGTTCACTGCTTGACTGGACGCGGTCTCTCAAGGCATCTCTAGCCATTCGCAGCGGCTCGATTCCCACCGCCTTCGTCAGCGCAAGGAGCTCCTGTTCATCCACCCCCTCATCATTTCTCAAGGCGCGCAGAATCTTAAGCATAGCCTTAATTTTCTTCTTGGGAGCACTACCGATTATTTCAGAAACGGTTTTCCCGCTGTCATCATTGGTCTCCTGCAACATGGATTCGAAGGCTTCTTGGTCCAGGACGAATTTTGCGGCGATCCGCCAGCCAAGATTGCTTGTTTTGTCGTCAAGCAGAATCTCCAATCCATCGAGTAGACTCGGCTCTTGTTGATCGCCCCTCTCCACAGTCGTAATGTTCTTAAACCCTTTCTCTCGAAGAGCGGCCACAATATGTCTGGATTGGGTCTTCGTCGGCGAAATGATCAGAACGGAGAATTTGTCTCTTACGTCCTGAGCTATTTCTTCAATCCGCTGTTGAATGAACCAGGGGATTTGTGCCGCAAACAACGAAGCGTGAATAATCTTTGGGTTTTTGTCGCTCTCCCTGTCCTTGCGTTTATGGTCGAAGTATTCGAACTTCTTTTTTATCCGAGTCTTGAAACAGCCGTTTGCCGTCGCTGAGGCGATTATGTCATTGGCCGCTTTGACAATTACTCGCGTGCATCTTGAGCAGTAGGGTAACTCGAATGAAGCGTAACCAGAACTGCGACTGGTGTATCGCCTCCGTATGTGATCAGGGCTTGCGTCCTTAAAATCGTACAGTGCCTGGTCGTCGTCACCGACGATGAGGACAGGACTTTTTTCCGCCAACAGCTCAATAAGCGATACCTCCAATTTGTTAAAGTCCTGAAACTCGTCCACCAACACTTGATCGTAAGTGGGTATCCGGTCGTTGTTCTCCTCGAAGAACCTGACGAGCGCAAAAATGATGTCCACAAATCCGTAGTATTTGCCGTAGTACTGCCTCCGCTTCCGATAAAAC
>JBEKUF010000147.1:0-8858 GCA_049515295.1 Verrucomicrobiia bacterium
CGCGCTGCCGAATTTCAGGTCGGAGGTGACGAGCAGGGGCAGGTGGCGCGCATCGTCGCTGATCCAGAACCACATGCGTCCCTTGTTGGCGGAGACGACGCTGAGGGTGGGATTGGGCTCGATGCGCAACGCCTGAACGTCGCCCAAGGGTTTCACCCAAATCAATTTGCGCTCGTCGGGGTGGACGATGACATTGTAATTCGTGGTATCGGCGCTGATCGTGAAAACGTCGTCCGAATCCAACATGAGTTTCTTCGTCCGCACGACGTACAGCGACGAGACGACGTCTTGTACGGGGTGATCGAGCAACACGCGGTGTTGCTTGCCATTGATACGATTGGTGATCACAGTCTCCTGGCTGGCGTAATCGTAGTGCGACTCCGTGTTGCGGTGGCGCCTGCCTTCGCTACGGTCTTCGCGGTATCGGCGCGCGAACAGGCCTTGGCAATCCAACCAGCTTTCGGCCGTGCTATCGACCGGGAACAAGGCGTCAATCAACCCGCTGGTTTTGGCCTTGGCGACCAGATGGTAGCAATTGTGACCGTCGACCGGTTCGATTCCCGCCACCTCCAAGGTCGCGCGCCCGACGACAAACGGGCCCCAGAAAATCTGGTAGGTGAGCTTTTCGCCGATGGCAAACGGGACGAAATCGGCGTTGTTGGCCCGGGCCGCGCCGGCCAACGCCAGAACCGAGACAAGAATTACCGTCAATTTTGCCTTTATCACAACGCCACGGTGCGCCGAGTATAGGAACGCGCGGAGCATGTTTCAACGAAAAAGGCTGATGGACAATGTTGGCACGTATTGGACACGACGACGGCTGGAGCATTCAATTCTCCCCGTCACAAATCGCCGGCTATATGGCCGTCATCGGCGGCTTCGGGCGGAGCTTGCCCGCCGTTGGCGGAGCTTGCGCTTTTTCTCCATCCCGTTACACTGCGGGGCCATGCGGAGAACGCACGCATTAGCGTGGATGATCGCGCTCGCCCTGGTGCTCGGGCACCGGCTGGCCTGCGCCCAGTCGTCCGCCCACGACATCGCGGCGACCGTCAAAGACGCCGACGCCCGCGTCCTGCGGTTGCAGGGAATTCGCGACGAGGCGGTCAAGCTGGAAGGGGCCGCTCCGTCCGACCAGGTGGAATTGGTCGATTGCATTCATTCGCGCGTGCTAAGAATCGACAGCTTGCTGGAATTGACTCTCGGCGCACAGAAGAGCCTTCACAAAGTGATCAAGACGGACGAGGCGGAGGCGGTGGAGGGTTATGCCACCAATGTGGAGCTGTGCTGCGAGCGCGCGGAAAAGCTCCTGCTGGAAGCGGAGAGTTGCGCGACCAGTGTCACTCTCAAGACGCCGCCGCCGACCAACGAAGTGCCCGCGGCAGTCACGAACAGTAGCGTCGATATCAAGATCACGCCGCGACCGGCCGGACTTCCGCCGGTGCAGCGTCCCGTGGCGCGGACTCGGGAAACCTGCCTGCATCACGAGCAATTTGCGACGATGCTGGGGAAGGCGATGGATTTGAAGATGACGGACAAGGCCACGCCCGACGATTTTATGAAGGCATTGGCACGACGGGCCGTAAAACCGCTCCACGGCTGGCAACCGGGCAAATGCGTGACGGTGGACGACGTGTATGTGGCCTGCGCCCGGGCGATGAACCTGAAAGTGAAGGACCCGCACGACCCGCTGAGCTACGGACAGGCATTGCGCGACGAAGGGCTCGGCGTGGACACATTGTTGCCCGAACGCGACCCGCAGCTTGATCCTCCGTACGTGCTGGACTCCGAAGTGCGAGCGTTGCTCACCACCGGCTACGCGGCGCCGCTGCCCAGCGCCAGGCGGGTGAATCCCGATTAGGCGCGGACGACGACCGATGTGACGTTCCGTTCCTTGCCGTCGTCCAAGCGGTCCGTGAAGCGGATGGCTTCCGCCCGCTGTTCAGGCGGCGGATTCCCGATTTCTTCGATGATCTTCGCGATGGTCACCAGCCGTCGCTTGTCACGGACGCATTTGCTCAATAGACTGGGGCCGTGATGAACCCTTCGGGATCCACTTTCGGGGCGGCAGAGCCCGCGTCGTCCGACAGTCCTGCCCCGAGCCATACCGGCCCCGTGCGGACCGAGTCGGGCGCGTCGGTCATCTACAAGGCCGCCAATTGGTTTGAAGCCCTCGATTGGCGGGCGGTTTTCGAGCAGGACCAACCCATCGAAATTGATCTGGGCTGCGGCAAGGGATCGTTTCTGCTCTGGGCGGCGAACACCGATCCGCACCGGAACTTCCTGGGGGTGGAGCGGCTGTTGCGCCGGTTGCGCCGGGTGGATCGGAAAGCGGTGCGGAGCGGATTGAACAATGTGCGGCTGGTCCGCCTGGAAGCGGGGTATCTGGTCTCGAAGCTCATCCCGGATGGGTCGGTCTCGACCTATCACATTCTGTTCCCGGACCCATGGCCGAAGCGGCGACATCAGGCGCGGCGCCTCATTTCACCGGACTTCCTGGCCGAACTGCATCGCACGATGACAGCTGACGGAGCAGTCAATTGCGCCACCGACCACGAGGAATATTTCGAGTGGATTCAACGAGCGTTCCAGGAAAGTAGCCGGTTCGCGGAAACTGAACCCACGGTCTTGCCGCCGGAAGCGCGAACAGACTTCGAGAAAGAGTTTGTGGCGGCGGGAAAACAAGTGTATCGGTGCCGGTGGTTGAAACGGTGACGGGACTGAGAATATTTCGCCGGAATGCAAGGGTTTCGTGCGGGTTTGCAACAACCGCGTTGTTCGGGTGAGTTTACATTTTCCGGACACATCTGTTCATCGGCTGGACAGGAGGGCGGTGTGGCGGGCTTTCGGGCTGGAGCCAAGTCGTTGGTGCCAGAACAGTAGTATCGACGCCACTCTTAGGCAGGTCTTGGCATGCAAGGTGGTAGTCGTAGCTGGGAGGAGGCAAGTTGCTCGGTATCAACGCGAACCGGCACGAAAAATGCATAAAAACCCAGTGGACAACGGTGACGAAAGTGATAATGTGCCGAATAGTCGCAGGAGTGTGGGAGGCAGATGTGAAACTGCTTAGGATGATAGCCGCAAAGGTTGGCAGGCCAACCCGTGCCCGAACCGGAGAGGCGATGGTCGAGTTTGCTTTGGTGGCGCCCCTTTTTTTCCTGTTGACGTTCGGGATTATGGATTACGGTCGGTTGTTATACGAGCAGCAGACCCTGCAGTACGCGATGCGCCAAGCGGGGCGCTTCGCGGTCACCGGTCAAAGCACGGGGGGAACCAATCGGGTGTCTGCCATCATTCAGGTCGCCGAGAACGCGGCGGCTGGATTGATCAATAGCGGCAATATCAATAGCATAGTGATCACCAGCGGCGGGGTCACGAACTACGCGGGCGGTCCCAGCCAGGAAATGACGATCACCATGGTGAGCAATCTCAAGTTGATTACCCCGGGGATTGCCGCCTTTTTCCCGAACGGCACGTACACATTCACAAACAGTGTGACGTTCCGAAACGAACCTTTTAACCCGAGTCAGGCGAACTAGGAAGCTGTGATGAACCTGCTCCGAGATTTGATGTTGAAAACCAGGAGACGGTCCGGCCAGGCGCTGGTCGAGTTTATGTTGGTGGCTCTGGGCCTGTTGGTTCTGCTTTTCGGCTTAATCGACTTTAGTCGGGCCATTTCCACGTGGCAGGTGATGGTCAATATTTCGCGCGAGGGGTCAAATCTGGCAGCCCGAGGCAGCGGGACTACCACCGATTCTGTCATTTCCAACGCGCTTGGAACTGTGATTAGCAATGCGATTCCGCTGAATATCAACGCCAACGGGCAGGTGATCATTACAGCGGTTTTCAACACCGGTAAAGCGTTTGTCATCACCGACCAGATTTCGGAGGGACACCTGACGCAGACCAGCAAGATCGGCACTCTTGCCAACTCCAACAATGTTACCATGCCGTTCTTGGCAACGGCGACGGGAACCATCCCCCAATCCAACCAAACCGTATTTGTCACCGAGGTGTTTTACAGTTATAGCCCTGTGACGCCTATCGGCAAGCTCCTTGGTGTTACCCTGCCGTCGACCCTCTACGATGCAGCCTACTTCTAAAGGTGTCAGGTCTCTCATGGATCCACAATTTCCCGGTCTGCGGAACGCGGTTCATCGCAACAAGCCTGATGAGCACGGGCAAACGCTCATTTTGTTCCTGTTGATGATCGTCATCTTGTTCGTGTTTGTGGGGATGGGTGTTGACCTCGGGTTTGCCTATATCACCAAAGCCCGTCTTTCCAAGGCGGTCGATTCGGCTGCCTTGACGGGAATGCGCAATCTATACCAGGGCCAAGCCCAGGCCAGCTTGGTCGCCAGCAACGCCTTTGTGGCCAATTACGGCAAGTCGGGCCGCGATGTCGCGGCTCCAGCGCTCACGATCAATTTCGGCACGGTGAACGGAAATACCGTGCTCAATGTCAGCGCCACGGTGGCCGTCAACACCTATTTCATCCGCGTGTTGCCGTCGATGGGTGTGGCAAGTATGAACTGGAACACGCTTAGCGTGGGCTCCAGCGCTCAGGCCACGCGCGCCAATCTCATCATGTCGATTGTGCTGGATGTTTCTGGGTCCATGAACGGCGATGGAGGGATCGCTGGCCTAAAAGTCGCAGTCCCCGACTTCGTCAATCAGTTTGACAACAATAACGATCAGGTGGCCATGGTCACCTTCTCATCTGGAGCAACGACTCCCGTTCCCATGACCACACATTTCCAGTCGCCCATCGATACAGCCGTTGCGAGTCTGAACGGTATTAGCTGGACCTGCTCGGAACGAGGCCTGACCAATGGCCTCGCGCAAAACCAAAACACCCCCATAACAGCAGGCCAGAACGTCATCAAGGTGATTGTGTTCTTTACGGACGGCCTGGCAAATACCTGGTATTGGCCGGGGTTCAGCTGTGGAGGGCTGGACATAGCACCCGACAAGTCACTCTACTTGACAAACACGCTAGACACCGGAGAAAGTTGTGCAGTGCCCGGGACGATCGCTGGCCTCAGCGGCACGGTCAACACCAGCGACCAGTGCGGCGATATGTACGCTGAGGCGGATGCACGCGCGGAAGCGGTAGCAGCCCTGGCGCGGTCCGAGAGTAACATTGTCTATTGCATCGGATTTGGGAGTCCGAGCGGTACGCCTGAGTGCGGGCATCCTCCGCTGAACATCTCGTTCCTCGAGGACCTTGCCAATACCACGGATAGCGCCACTTACACCAATTCACAGCCGGTTGGCGATGTTGCGATCGGTTCCGACTCATCGGATATCGACCAACTGTTCCAGACGATCGCCGCCAAGATCCTGCTGCGACTGAGCCAGTAGGCCGTCCGCAGTCCGCTGACCACAGTGTCTCGCCAAGCGCAGTTCTTCCTTGAAGGCGCACGCGTTCATCTGCCCCAGATTGGACGACAAGAATCCTGAAGTGCGGAAGCCTTGCGTGGCCCGAGAATTTGTGGCTGGGGACGCGGACGTAACAAAAAGGGGTTTGGGCTTTGCTTGGAGCGCTCACTAAACATATAGAAGTCGTCTCGTAAATGGCAGGGCGCATCTTGACACTGGCCGGGAAAGGGGGCAGATGCCTGATCAGTGCCGTGGGCAGGGCCGACCGCCGGGCGGCCCGCGCCCTAGCGATTCGGCGCGCCCGGTCCCGAGAGCCTTTGCGACGCCCTACCTACACCTCATCGATCCGTAATTACAACGGGTTGCGCTGGACGACCGTAGCCCGAGGCTACACGAAATCCATGTTGTGATGGTGTCCCGACATTACTGCTCCAAAAGCGCTTACTGCGCCGATCGCGCTGACAACACAAGCCTTTTTTGGTTTTTTCGGGAGCAAGCGTTGGAAGTCATCTGGTAAATGGCGGATTGTCGTCTTACAGTTGTATCGATTTTTGGAGTTGACGCTTCTATCGGTGTGCGATATATTCGCTGCGTCATGAAAACATGTTTACCTGGTGTTGTGGTCGGCCAAGGGTTTTTTCGATGGATCGCCGGCCTGAATATCCTCGTGATTGTTCTTTGAGATAGCAGAGACGGGTTGGCGTTTGGCATTGCGACCGGGGCACGACATGGTCGCGTATGCACTTGGTTACGGCTCGGCTCGTGCCTTAGCAACGACGGCGACCGGACCGGTCGCGCCGCCAGAGGCGGGCAAGCCTGCAATCCGGAGAATCAGTCCGCGCTCACCGAGCGCGGCTACAACCGAACCACGGTCTACAACATCCGGACCGCAGTCAGCCACGCGTGAGGCGGGCAATCCGCCTACGGCAGACGAGACGGCGGACAGGGTGGCGGACGGGAGAGAGCGGGGCCAATATGTGAAAATTACCAAACGAAGCCAATTTCCCGAGGTGTTGAGAGATGTGGATTGAGTTGATGGACAAGCTGTTAGAATTCCAAGTGGGCCAATTTGGCACTTGGCTTCGTTTGTCCGGATTGGCTTCGTTTTTGGCCTCGACCGCCCAATTATCGACCCCGATTGGCTGCCGAAAATACGTTAATGGTGGTAAACCACGGGGCGCAAGCAGGGGTCGATGAGACCCACTACCGGCGTGTCGAGATCGACGCTGAAATGGGACGGGTGTTTATTGCAGCTACGAGCGTCGTGTGGGATCGTGGAAGACGTCCTGAAGGCCGCTGGTGACCTCGTGGCCGAGATCGATGGGAATCCGGGACTCGCCCCGCGCCCGATCCAAGATCGTGGTGATTTGTTTCACCGCCCGGACCGAATAGAATCGCACCAGCCCCAAGGTCGTCTTCGGGCCGAAGACGGTCAGCAGCATCGCTTCATCCTGGATCGAGCAAATGAGAATCTGGGCATGTTTGCCCTGCTGGTGTAACGCGGAGAACTCGGCTTCGCCCACGCGTAACGCCAGCTCGCGCGTGGCGGCGAAACTTCCCGCCGCCAATGCCGAAAGAGTGGTCACGTCCACCGACGGGGGAATCTCCCCGAGTTGACTGAGAATGGCGCCGCCCCGGTCGATGATGAGCGCGTACGAGGCCTCGGAATGGTCGAGGTATTCTTCGAGCGCCTTGAGGAGGCGCTCCGCCGATTCAATCGTCAGAATTGCCAGTGCCTGCATGCGTGTCCCTTACGATCGGCGATTGGATTTTGCTGGTCGCGTGGTTCAACGGTGCGCCGCGGCGGCCGCAATCCCCGACAAGGCGGTCGAGGCCGGCGCAGTCGCGGACTGGGATGACTGCTGTTTGGCGGCGGCGGCTTCGTTTTCACGCGCGAACTTTTGCAACAAGAGCCGCGAGATGGCGTTGAGTGTGGCGAACACTCCCTGGCCCGTGGTGGCGATGCCCACGAAGCTCGGCACGCGCACGTTGCGGTTGTTCAACACGAAATCGAGGTAATGCACCGGCGCGGGACTCGGCAGGTCGCGCTTGTTGTACTGGAGCACATACGGAATCTGGTCGAGGCTCGTCCCCTGGCGGACAAGGTTGTCTTCGAGGTTCTTGAAACTCTCGATATTCTCTTCCATCTTGTCCCACTGCGAGTCGGCGACGAACACCAGCCCGTCGACGCTGCGCAACACGAGTTGGCGCGTGGCGTTGTAAATGACCTGCCCTGGCACCGTGTAGAGTTGGAACTTGGTCTTGAACCCTTTGACGACGACCGCGTTCAGCGGCAGGAAGTCGAAGAACAGCGTGCGGTCCGCCGCGGTGGCCAGTGACACCAATTCGCCCTTGTGCGCTTCGGCCACCTGACTGTGAATGTAGGTCAGGTTGGTCGTCTTGCCGCACAGGGCGGGGCCGTAGTAGACAATCTTGAATTGGATTTCCTTGTTGACGTAGTTGATGATCGACATGATGTGGCTCCCTTACTCGACGGTCCGCTGACGGCACAGCCGGGCCAGTTCCTGGCTGATGCGCTCGCAACGGCGCAACAACGCTTTGCTGAAGTGACGGTTATCGTGGAGGACGATGAAGAAGATGTCGCCCGCGCGCAGAATACTGATCGGTTGTTGGTCGGTGAACACGGACAACCGCGTGACCTGTCCGGCGCCCAGCTCTTTCATGTAACGGCCGACCTTGCGGAACAGTTGGGGCGCGAACACGCTGATGGTTTCGCGATCCAGATGCGGCGGCAATTCGCCGGTCAGGAACACGCCATCGGCCATGGCGAGAATGCAGCCCGCAACCCCCTGGAGTTGGCTGGTGAGCCGCACGATTTCCTGAAGGGTAAGCTCTTCGTTGTGCTCGACGCCGAGCAGACGATTGAGACCGCGGCGTGGCGGGCTGGCCAGCGAGCGGAACAACCGCCGTCCGATACCCGGAATCTGGTGCAACTCCTCAATGGACTTGAATCCACCGTGGGTGTCGCGAAATTCGATGATTCGCTTGGCGAGAACGGGGCCGATTCCTTCGATGCGCGCGAGGTCGACGAGGCTCCACCGATTGAGGTTCACGAGAACCTGATCGGGAGTCGACCCGACGCTGGGTGCTGGCGTCGCTGGCTGGAAGGCTTGCGCTTCCGGCGCAGCTTCGGTGGATGTCTCTTCTGAAGTTGTCTCGGACTCCTCGGCTTCGGCTCCCTCGTCCGCAGGCGGCGGTACCACGACTGGCTCGGTCGTCGGCTGCGTTTCGGGCGTGGGCGGCTGCTCGGCGGCGACAGGTGCTGGCGCGGCAGCTTCTGCGGCAATTTCCGCCGGCTCTGGCTCGGCTTGAGACGCTGGTTCCGCTGTGATCGGCGCCGGCGTCGTGACTTCCGCAACAGGTTCGGCGGTGGCCTGTTCAGCCACGGGTGGCTCGGTGGTTGCCGGCTCGGTGGCCTGGGTTTCTGCGCCAATCGCGGGTGGTTCGACGGCCTTCGG
>JBEKUF010000148.1:0-10619 GCA_049515295.1 Verrucomicrobiia bacterium
AAGAAAATCCTGTTGACCACCGTGTGTCGGCCGATGGGGCCGCAGTGCGGGGATGCGACGTCGGTTGGGTATGAATTGCTCTACCGTCAGGTCACTCGCGCCCAGGGCATTTTCAGCCCGCGCACGGTGAACATCCAGTTCTCCCTGGAATACATCGCCGAGAACCTCGACACGCCGACGGTCGTGCTCCAATACCCGTCGAAGCGCGAGTTGATCAAGGAACTCAAGAAGGGCTACGACTACGTTGGCATTTCCTTTCTGATGGCGATCTTCCACAAGGTCAAGGACATGGTCGCGTTGATCCGCGAGCACGCGCCCGATACCAAGATCATCCTCGGCGGCTACGGCACGGTGCTGACCGATGAAGAGCTCACGCCATACGCCGACTACATCTGCCGCGAGGAAGGCGTCGGGTACATGCGCCGGCTGTTGGGCGAACCGGAAATTCCGATGCCGTACAAGCAGCCGCTGATCGTGAGCTGGTTACGAGTGTTTGGCTGGAAGGTGTCGGGCACGGGCAAGATTTTCGCCGGGCTGGGCTGCCCCAATGGCTGCGATTTCTGCTGCACGTCGCATTTTTTCAAGCGCAAGCACATCAAGCTGCTGCCGACCGGCAAAGACATCTTCGACGTCACCCAGCGCTATCACGATATGGACCCGAGCCTCGTGTTCCTGATCATCGACGAGGATTTCTTGCTCAACAAGAAACGGGCGATGGAGTTCCGCGATTGTGTGATCAAGAGCGGCAAACAACTCTCGATCTTCGCCTTCTCCAGCATCAAAGCCCTCAGCCAGTACACCGTCGAAGAGATTCTCGAAATGGGAATTGACGGGTTCTGGATTGGCTACGAAGGCACGCGGTCGGGCTACGCCAAGCAACAGGGCCGTCCCGTGGAAGACGTTTTCAACGAGTTTCGCGCGCATGGCATCACGATCCTCGCCTCGATGATCCTCGGGTTTGATTACCAGACGCCCGAGGTGATCGCGCAGGAACTGGACGGGTTGATGAAGCTCAAGCCGTCGCTGGGGCAGTACCTCATTTACGGTCCCGTGCCCGGCACGCCGTTCAATGCGCGGGTCATGCGCGACAACCTCATGCTTCAGGAGTACATCGACCATCCCGACCGTCTGTACCATCGGGCGGATGGGTTCACCACCACGATGAAGCACCCGACGCTCTCGGCCACCGAGATCGAGCGCTTACAGCAGTGGTGTTTTGACGAGGATTTCCAGCGACTTGGTCCGAGCATCTTCCGCGTCCTCGAATCGCGGTTTCTCGGCTACCAGACGCTCAAGAACTCACCGAATCCGATCCTGCGCCGGAAAGCCGCGCATTACGCCGCCGATTTGCGCGTCGCCCTCCCGATCTTCCTCGCTGGCCGGTTGCTCGGTCCCAACGCCACCGTGCGGCGCTGGATCGGGGACCTGAGACGGCAGATTTGCGCCGAACTCGGCCGGCCCACGCTGGCCCAGCGGTTCCAGTCCCCGCTCGCGGTCGGAGCGGCGCTGTGGACGTGGGTGACATTGAGGTTCGATCTGTTCCAACATCCCAAGTTGATGCGCACGGCGTACCGGATGCCGGCGAAACGCTGGAGCGAATTCCGTCTCTGGGAGGAAATCCCGGATAAGATCGCGATCCCCGACCTGTCGATCCAGGTCGAACTGCAACACGCCAAGAAACAGGTCTGGCTGCGGTTGAGCGGCGCCCTGTCGGGCGCCCAGGCGGAAAAGCTGGGCCAACGCATCCACGATTCGCTGGCGCGAAGCAAGAGCCGGCTGGTGCTGGACCTGAACAAGCTCCACTGGGACAAGGTGGACAACCTGAAGCCGCTGGCGGAGAAACTGGCGGTGTATCGTTCCCAGATTCGGCTGGTGCTGCCCAAACTACAGGCCGCGCATCCCGAACTGATCCTGCTGGCCAGCGCCTTTCAGCATTACAAGGGCTAGCGCTGCCACGAATGAACCAGCCAGATCGTGACGACCGTAAACGTCATGGCGCATGAAATCGGACATCGCTGGGACTCATCCATCCGAACAACCCTGGGCAATCCGTAGTCGGTGTACCACCACCTTGGCACACGATGTCGCGCCATGGCTTTCAAGGAAATCGCCGATATCATTAGGTTTTCCGCAAAAGAGGCTTGGGGTGATGCGAGATAGAGAATTCGAGCCTTGATCCAAACGGGTGTTCGCGGTCGACGGCAGGGGAGTAGTCGCTATGTCGCATACAGGAATTGACATCGGTGCCCTGACGGTGAAGATGGTGGTCGTCCGCGGCGACGCCCGTCGTGGCAAAGCGGCGGCCCACCAAGGCCGTCCCCTGCAGGTTCTTGATGAGTTACTCGCGGAGGCGGAGTTCGCCGACGCGGAGTATTTCGGCGTGTCCGGGCAATTGGGTCCCACCCACAGACGACGAACACGACCCCGTAGACAGGCGGAAGACGCCCCTGCCCTGCGGTCGGGCTACCTGCCCCGTGTGTGCTACTCGCTTTGATTCGCGGCGGAGATTCCTGGAGCTTTCGGAGGACTCGATGGTGACGGACGCAAAGCCCAGAATTTGTCTGCCTCGGTTTTGGAAGCCAGGCCTTTGTAGTGGCTGTGGAGCATTTCGGTGCCGCCGACGTAGCCCATGAAGCAGGCGGTTTGGATTCGTGTTATTGATTTACTGTCGTGCATCGCTCCTGCGCGCGATGGGAAATGCTACTGTGTTGCGGATCGACCCTTGCGACGTATCAGGGTTTTGGTGCGACCATCTCCCTTGGCGACCAGCTTCCCTGCCCTTCAGCCGCCGGTGTGAGCTGAGGTTGAAACAGAAGATCTCCAATGTGTTCGCCAAGCTCGCGATAGCTTTCCCATTGCGCTTCATCAAAGTACTGATCGCTGGTGGTCTCTTGTGGGAAACTCTCATGCGATTGATGGTAGTTCAGCACGTCCAGAGGCTCGTTCCCGGTCAAGCTTGGCTTGATAAACAGAATCACTGAACGCTGCTCGGGATTGTGAAAGTGAACCCAAGCCAGCGTAGCGTGTTTGTATGGGGGGACACTCGGGCGGCCTTGCGCCTGGTCAACCTGACCTTCGGAACCCGTCTGAAAATTCCTTATCTCAGACATTGTGCCGATGCAGGATAACAGTTCCGGATGGACGGATTGCGTGATCTCCCACTCCGAGAAAAAGGTGATTTCCGCGTCGAAGTCCAACCGCGCCTTGCGAACAAGATTGGCGACATCCTCGAATTCATAATCCGGGTCGCATCCATTATCACAGACAATGATGAACGGCACCCGGCGTCGGATCAGTTCATAACACGCGGTGTTCTCAAAGTGACCGCCATCGGAGAGATACCACCGCCTCTTGGCGGTTCCGGGGAATCTGGCGAGGAATTCATCCAGCAGATGAGTCTGGACCGGGAAGAGGCGGTTGATGCGTCTGCCGAAACGTTTCAGCACGGACGGCGGGGTCTCACCGACGCGGGAACCGGGTTCGACGCAACTGTCCCACCAATACCCGAGCCGTACGTTGGCCATCCCGAGCAGCAGGCTCAGTCCGATGTTGGTCTTGGCCCCGAGCCCGGTGGTAATTGCGGCCCCGGATACGGCGACCCATGTGCTTACATCAAGCGATTCCACAGAATGCACGTTCGACTTCGTCGAAGGAGATCGCTTCCCCAATAATCGCTTCAAGACGGATCGCTCCGGCCCCGGCGCTTTCCCACCACCAAACACGTTGAACTCAGGGGGATCGCGTTGGATGGGTTCTATCTCGTCGCAGGATTTTTGATTCCCGTCTCGGCCCCAAAGGGCATGATAGCCGATGCCGACACTAATCCCACACGGTCCGACCGCCAGGGGCACGCCCTTTCTGTCACGTTGCTCAATTTGGGACTTGCCATCGACCGTTTCGTTGATGGTCACATTGATCAAATGGAGCGGCCCACCATTGCGCTGCGGTTCGTAGTGGCTCAGATCGACGTCATCGCCAGCGATGACATCGCTCAGCTTTTGTCCCTTGCCATGCCACCGGTTCGGATTCGAGGCTCCGAGATAGGCACGGGCAAGCCGAGCGCTATAGAGGGCTTGTTGGGATGAAAAATTCAGAAAGTACATGGTTCGACCGAACAGGACTGAAAGGACCACCGTTATCCCAAACGCGAACAGAACCTTCGAGACCAGCATGTGATCCATACCCGTTGCTCCTTGCATGGTCTTGGGAATGTTCACGACGATGTGATTCTCCACACTCAGAGAGACCGCGGGCTTTTGTAGCCGACTGCGAATCGCCAGACCCGGATTATCTGCTGGAGTTTGCCATCCCCAGGTGAACCCATGAGCTGTGAGCGACAACGCGACGAGCGCCGACCCCGCCAGAAGCGCGGCGATGGCAATAGCGGCTATGGCAACCGGGAGCTTGGGCCGTTTGTTTTTACCTGACTTCGTCAGAAGGGGAACGAGATTCCTGACCAGGGGAAGAAGTCCTGTGAGGCCGAGTATCGGCGCCAGGGATTTGATTCCGAGCGGGTGAAACCGCCCCTCCGCCGTGGAACAAGCGTAGAGAGTTTGTCCTAAGGAATCGATCAACGCAAATACGAACACCCCAAGCGTTATCCCCAATGCCATTGCAAGCCATGCTGACAGCCGATTGCGTATCAGCTGAAGCATCGAAACTTGGATGTCCGCATGGACACCAGCAAGTTTCCGGAATATAAGCGTCAAGAGGCTGATCAGAACCAACCCAAGACATGTCCACCATGCCAAAGGGTGCAGATTTAAGAAGATGATCCCAAGGATGCAGCCGACCAGGACGAGCAGGACAGTGATAAACGGGAAAAAAGCCCATCGCCGGCCGTTGGATGATAATTGCGTCAGCCAATAAGCCCAACCCAAAGGAATACATGCCAAAAGAAAAAGGAAAAGACTGACATGCAGATACGGGCTCCACCAGATTGAGCACCGTGCCAGGGCCAGCATCGCAGACTCGTAGGAGGGGATATTATCCGGGCTCGACCAAAAGACGGCTCGAAGCAAATTCGCCCCCAGAAAGACCATCAGGATAAAAGTCGCCAGGACCACCGTGATCGTCGCCCAATTACGCAGGAGTACGGAGAATGCGAGGAACGTGTCGCCGGAACCGTTCGGAGACAGGTATCGGCCCGACTCCCGCAGCCAGTCCAACGGTTTGGAATGGCCATCACGCAACACTTGCTCCACCCGCGAGATTCCTGGCGACGCCTCCAACACATCTTGATCTTCAGGCGAGACTGCCCGCTCGCCATCACATGGTTCTGGCACCGAGACTGTTTTCGGATCCACCCACGCACGCGTAAACAGTCTGCCGAGGAAGCTTCCGAAGTAGCCACCTCCGGAGACGGTGGAAAGATAATCGATCTTGCCCAGCAATCCGTGTTCGGCCAATGCTTGAAACACGCCCAGACAGAACGTCGCGCTTCGAATGCCGCCGCCGGACAGCGCGACCCCGACCGTTTCGACATTGGAAGTCCCGGCTGCTTCGCGACGCTTCTCAATCTCTTTGTCTTCCTCCTCGCTCATCTTTTGAAACGGGCCAGCCGACGTGTTGGGGTTGTTCAATGTGTTCAAGCCAGGCCTCATGAAAACGAGCGTCGACATCGCCAGCCCATCTGGCGTGTTAGGGTTGTTCAATGTGTTCAAGCGGTCTCCTTTATCTTGTGAGGGGGTCATGCGGAGCGCCTTCGACACCTCGATCAGTGCTCCGGATGCGGACAAGGCGGGTCTTCCCCAGGAAGACATCTGGAGCGAAAACCAAACGAACAGGCCACAACATCCCAAACATCAGTAGGTGGCCCCGCATGGGCGTGCCTCCGTGATTCGCTTTATTCAGTCCAAGCCTAACGTGGGCGGACCCCTTTTATCAAATGAACAGGTCTCTTGTCTGTAAGTATTTTCTGATTCTTTTGTAAAAGCTTTCGCCACAAATTCCAGTCCCGGCAATTTGAGTGTCGTCAAATTGGGATTTTCATATGGGCGTATTCTGTTCTGTATCTGGTGGATCGACTTTCGATCTCGCGCAACGACGGCACAGATGCTAGGGATGTGCAACCGGCCAAGGACGATGACCCCGGCAATCCGACCGTGAAATTCCCGGGAAGACCCCGCCCCAACACAGGGCCCCTGACAAAGAAGCCAAGCATTGTCTTGGCGCGCACCTGTTGATGGAAAACCGTCACGGCCTGTGCGTCGAGTTCAGTGTGCACAACCCGATGGCCGAATCCGACCCCGTGGTGGCCGATTGATGACAAGCTCGGTGATTTTGTGAATTGATTGATCGGGGTGACCTGTTCCCCTGAAACTGGACCATTTTTTGAGTAACGAAAAGTGACGCCCCCAATGCCGGTTCGACGGGCTAAACCCAGGATACCCAATCTTCAAGTCGCAAAGTTCGGCCTAATCAGGGCTATTCACGCCTAATCATAGCGGGTTCGAGCCCCGTCACCTCCACCAGTTTCAAATGAGCATAACCTGCTGAACGGCAGCGGGTTAAACTCTTTGTTCAGCTCCCAGTTTCATTCATACTCCAACCCAGACCATCACCTGTTTTGGCGGCATTTTGCCCCGATCAGGTGAGCCCTGGGGTGATAGTTCTTGCTAGAAGGTCACGGCGGCGGATTGGCAACAGGAGGACAAAAAAAGCGGAGAGTCGAGGCTCTACTCTCTACTTTGAACTCCCCTGAGCCGCTCCCAAGAGAGGGGCTTTGCCCTTCATTCTATCTGACTTGACGAGAGGGTCGCTCGACTCTCCGCTTCAATATACGCCTGGCTGTGGGGAACGCAAGTGGGGCAGAACTGCGGCGGGATCCGGCGGCTGGAACCGGCTCGCCTTGCCATGGCCGGAATGCTACTTGTAGGAGCATGGCCCCGGAACCCCGTCTGCATTCGAGTCCGCCAGCCCAGCCCCTTTTCCCAAGTCTGTCATGCTTGGGAATTTTTCTCTTATTGCTGTTGGCAGGCCAAGGGTGCGGGAACAACCAGTCAGAAAGAGCCTTTGAGAGAGGTGGGAATGCGATGCATTGGCACGATTACGACCTCGCCATTACTGAGTTCAGCGAAGCGATCCGTCTGAAGCCAGATTATGCCGACGCTTATTTCGACAGGGGCGTCGCCTACCACCGCAAAGGAGACTACGACAAGGCTATCGCCGATTACAGCGAAGCCATCCGGCTCAAGCCGGATTCTGTCAATGCGTATATCGCCCGGGGCCACGCCTACGACCACAAAGGCGACGACGACAGGGTCATCGCCGATTTCAACGAGGTCATCCGACTCGATCCGAACGAAGCCACGGCCTATATCGACAGAGGCAACGCCTACAACCGCAAACGAGACTACGACAGGGCTATTGCTGATTACAGCGAGGCCATCCGTCTCAATTTGGATTATGCCTATACCTGCAAGGCGAGCAGAGCCTATGCCTACAGCCAAAAGGGCGACTACGACAGGGCCATTGCCGATTACAACGAGGCCATCCGGCTCAAGCCGGATGATGCGATGGCTTATTGCAACCGGGGAATCGTCTACAACCGCAACGGCGACTATGAAAAGGCCATCGCCGATTTCAACGAGGCCATCCGTCTCAAGACGGATTACGTGGAGGCCTACAACTCCCTGGCTTGGCTGTTAGCCGTTTGCCCCGATGCCAATGTTCGCAATGGGATGAAGGCCGTCGAGTGTGCGAAGAAGGCATGTGAACTGTCCGAATGGAAGGACGCCAAAATACTCGACACGCTGGCGGCGGCCTACGCTGAGGCTGGGGACTTTGACAACGCCGTCAAATGGCAGAACAAATCTGTGGAATCCAGTCCGTCGAATGATGCCTCGGAGGAAGCTCGCCGACGGCTCAGTCCCTACGAACAGAAGAAACCGTACCATGAGGAGAGACCGTGAGGCTCGATCTGCAAACGAAGTCCCCTTCATATTGGAACCAAGAGAGCGGCTCCAGGTCTGAGACAACGATGCCCCCGGAACCAAACCTGCATTCGAGGCCGCCAGTCCATCGGCTCCTCTCAAGCCTGTCATGGTTGGGGAGTTTCCTCTTGCTACTGTTGGCAGGCCAGGGGTGCGGGTACAGACAGTTCGAGAGAGCTTTTGCGAGAGGTGTGGATGCGATGCGTGGGCAAGATTACGACCTCGCAATCGCAGCGTTCAGCGAAGTTATCCAGCTGAAGCCGAAATATACCTTGGCCTATTACAACCGGGGACTCGTCTACGAGCTCAAAGGCGACTGGGACAGGGCTATCGCTGATTACAACGAGGCGATCCGGCGCAATCCGGGATTTGCTGATGCTTATTACGGCCGGGGACTCGCCTACAGACACAAAGGTGACTGGGGCAGGGCCCTTGCCGATTACAACGAGGTCATTCGCCTCAAGCCGGATTTTGCGCAGGCCTACATCAACCTCTCATGGTTGTTGGCTGTCTGCCCCGACGCCAATCTTCGGAACGGGATGAAGGCGGTCGGGTATGCAAAGATAGCCTGTAAACTGTCAGGATGGAAAATCCCGGTTTACTTCAATGCGTTGGCGGTGGCCTACGCCGAAGCTGGGAACTTTGACGACGCCGTCAAATGGGAGACCAAATATTTTGAATCCGATTATCTGAAATCCCATCCGTCGATCGACACCCCGGAGAACGCTCGTCAGCGGCTGAGTCTTTTCGAACAGAAGAAGCCGTATCATGAAGAGAACCCGTCTCCATCGGGCTCCTGATTGACAGAGCCGGCAAAAGGTCGGACATCGCTCTGGCAGTGCAGGGATCGACATTCTCTCGCTTCGACATCCCCTGTCGAAGCACGTATACGCACATTGGGGGCGTGAACGGAGGCGACACTGCCGTTGTTACCGCTGGGGAACCCTGCACTGTGTAAATACTTGTGCGTGCCCAAGAGGCGCAGGGCTTCGCTGTCTTTAGCGGTTTCGACCATCTTCGAGTCTTGTATCCCCGATTGAATGAAGCCCGACCTTCGCCATACCGCCGCCCACTCATCACCAGAATCCAGAAGCTCTTCAGCAAGGACCTCGCCACGGAGAACGATTTTCTTCACCAAGAGAACAAGATTCTCCGCAGCAAGTTGGGCCGCCGGCTGCCGCTGACAGAGGCTGATCGGCGGACACTGGTCCGGTGCAGTTTGCTCATCAAGGTTCGCAAACCATCCACAGCAAGGAGAGATTGCAGAAGCAACGCCCGATGGCTATTATCCGAACCCGTCCAATCACCGGAAGGTGGAATCCGCTCGCTGGGAAGTATGAAGTGCGGTCTCAACTGGTTGGTCGCCGCCCTTATCTTCCGGTCAGCGAGAACCACAGGAGGTTGGGCTCATTCCAGAGATGACCGACAGCAAGTCAGATGGCAGCGAGGCGGAGGCACCCGGAAGAAGGTCCCGGTGGATGCAGCACGGAATCCTGGCCAGCATGTGCGCGCTGGTGCTCGGGGTTTATGCGTATACGGCCCACTCAGGCTATATCGTATCGCTAAGCCTGAATCCTGCGGACGCTTACTACAATTTGCTCGTGCGAGGCTTTCGCGCCGGCCAGCTTAACCTGAAAACCGACGTGCCGCCCGGGCTCGTGCAGCTCGCCGACCCCTACGATCCGTCGGCCCATTCTCACTATCCGGTGGGTGACATGAGTTATTACAAGGGCAAGCTGTACCTCTATTATGGGGTGACACCCGCCTTGTTGCTGTTCTGGCCGTATGTAGCGTTGACCGGCCATTATCTGCTTCAAAAAGACGCCGCAGTGATTCTTTGCTTTGTCGGCTTCCTGGTTAGCGTGGGGCTGCTGCACGCGCTCTGGCGGCGCTACTTTGCCGAGATCAGCGTCACGGTGGTGGCCGCCGTCGCGCTCGCGCTCGGTTTGACGACGGGTGTGCCGGTGATGTTGGCCCGGTGTGATTTCTACGACGTGGCGATCAGTTGTGGGTATGCGCTGACGATGCTGGCCTTGGCGGCGATTTGGAAGGCGTTGCACGAGCCGGAGCGGCGGTGCCGGTGGCTGGCGGCGGCCAGTCTCGCTTACGGATTGGCGGTGGGGGCACGGCCCTCCCTACTGTTCGGGGCGGTCATCCTGCTGGTGCCCGTGGCCCGGGCGTGGCGAGAGCGCCAGAAGGTCTGGGCTCTCCTGCTGGCGGCGGCCGGCCCGATAGCGTTCATCGGGCTGGGGCTGATGGTATACAACCTGTTGCGGTTCGATAGTCCCTTCGAGTTCGGCTTTCGCTACCAGTTGGCCGGAGACCGGCAGGTTGGGTTGCAAGTCTTCAGTCTGCGGTATCTGTGGTTCAACTTCCGGGTCTATTTTCTGGCCCCGGCGCGTTGGAGCTGTCGATTTCCGTTCGTGCATGACATCAGCGTGCCAGCCTCGGCTGTGGGGCATGGACCGATTGAGCAGACCTTTGGCGTCTTGACCAGCGTTCCGCTGGTGTGGCTGGCGCTGGCCGTGCCGCTGGCGTGGCGCAGTCGGTCCGTCGAGGCGCGTTCCATTCTGCACGGGCTTTTGGCGGCAGTAGTTATGCTTTTCGGGATTAGTGCACTGACGCTTGGCTTCTGTTGCTACACCGTCGGTCGCTATGAGGTGGAATTCCTGCCCGCATTGGTGT
>JBEKUF010000149.1:0-8704 GCA_049515295.1 Verrucomicrobiia bacterium
TCGAGGACCGAATCTCTCGGGCCAGCGGCGAGACCGCAGTCTTAACCAGCTCCTGCACGGGCGGAGACATCTTGCGCTTTTCGTCTTCGGCTTCCTGGGGTTTGAGCATGAGGACCTGGCCGATGTATTCGGTCAATTGCGTGCCTCCAAAATGCATGATGCGCGTAATCAACGGCAAACCGCCCTGCAAGAAATTGACGCTCGTCATGCGTGCGCCGATGTCCACGAGTACCACAACTTCCTCCTTAATCTCGGGATGGCTCATGTGGAAGGCATTGATGACGGATACGGCGGTCAGTTCAATCACCTGGGGTTTGATCTTGGCAGCAGTGAGCGCGTCCCGGCAGGCGTCCACTTCTTCCTTGTTCGCGCCCCCAACCAGCACGGTCGTTTTGGCGCCGTCCTTGTCCTTTGCCTTGGCGGCATCTTTTGTCTTGTCAGAGCCTTTCGCCTTGCCTTTGGAATCCTGGGAGCCCTTCTTCAGTTCAAACGCATCCAGGTAGTACGACGAGAAATCACGCCGCAAATACCCCGCGCTGTTGAGTTTCAACGCACTCTTGATCTCATCGAGGGGAACCGGCGGAAACTCGGCCTGGCACACCATCGCGGAACTGCAGCTAATCGTTACGTATGCATGCCGGTCGGAAGTCTTGAGGTCTTCGACAGTTTTTTGGAGTTCGGCGGCAAATTCCGGGCCGCGGTACGCCCTGGCCAGAGGGGCTGGCAGTGGATGCGCCGCGTATTCCAGAAGTTCAAATGTGTCCCGTTGGCGACGAACGACGGCCGCCTTGATCTGGCTCGCCCCGATGTCAATCCCCAGTGCTACTTCGGATTTACGTTTTTTATTGACGTGAAACAACATGATCTTCTGCCACACTCCAGCCATTATTCAGCATCTGATGTGCCATCACTTCGGGTAACCTTCCCACCGGTTGGCAGGCAAAAACCGCCCCCGTCAATACGGTTCCCAGTCGATACTCACAGCGGACAGGGCGGATTTTGTCGTTGTGGCAACCAACACTTGGTTACTCCCAACCGGACCGATGGCATCGGGGTTCCCGAGCAGATCCGCGGTGGTGAACGCGGCCTGCTCGGCGTACTGACCGGCGGCAGCAAGATCCACTGCGCCGTCCTTGTGACAATTTGCGGTTGTTGATGAAATAGGGAACGATGAGCGCCGCAAGCAACCCCATCAGTCCTGCCACGAGCGTTATTTCTGGTAGGGCAAACGCCCGCGTCTGACGAAGCGTCACTTGCGGCATTGGATCCACTTCCACTCCGTCTTCAAGTCCCCCCTTCCTAAAAACAGAGGCAGGAGGAATTGCCCTCCTGCCTCTGGCAAGTTCAAGCATCAAGCGCACGGGCGCTTGTGCCCAAGTTCCACTTTAGTACGGACCCCAATCGATGCCAACACCGGCCAACGAACTCTTGGTCGCGGTGGATACGGCGATTTGCCCTGTCCCCACGAGGCTGCTACCACCGAACGCATTGCCGAGTAGGTCCTGTGACTTCCACGTCGTCTTCAGGTACGTGGCCGCGCCAGTCGTGTTAACGGCATTACCGTCCGTCTGGCCTGTCTCGAGTGCCCATTGATCGATGGCGGCATCCTGTTGACGGCAGTCATTGAGAATGCGGCGACCCTGGGACTGTTTGCGGGCTTTGACGAAGCCCGGGACCGCGAGTGCGGCGAGCAACCCAACGATGGCAACCACAATCATGATTTCAACCAGGGTGAACGCCGAACGGTCATTGCGGATCTTGTTGATCATTTGATTCACCTCCCCTTTCTTGGATTTTTGTGTTTCCACGCCAGGTTTTTCAGCAGCATTGATGCCAGTGAGCCCCTTAAGCGCAGCTGCCATTTCTTACCCGCTCATTTTTGAAGGTCGGCGGCGTTTTTCCAGCCACACCTGAGAATTCTTGCAGTTCTGCAAGACATGCGCGGGCATAAAACGCGTGCCCGTACACATTTGTGCTGACACCTGGACAAGCCTGTTCGTAGCGGGCGAACTCCGAACCGGGCACCGCCACAGGTATTAGCCTCTTCCGAAACCCGGACATCGCCCCCATGTGGGAATCGGGGCAGGAATGTCGGGCTAGACCGGTGGCTGAACCCCGACATCGTCGGGGTGAACCTTCCCCGATGCAGGAATCGGGGCAGGCTCGGCCTCAACTTGGTCTTCCGTGCTCGGGGCGGCGAGCTTGCGATAAAGCGTCGCCATGCTGATCCCGAGCATTTCCGCAGCCTTCTCCTTGTCGCCACCAGCCGCCTGGATCACCTGTTCGATGTAATCAACTTCCTGCCGATGCAGAAACTCCTTGAGTTGCATGGGCGAAAAACCGCGGCTCCACTGGGCCGCACCGGCTGCCTTTTCGGCCAGTGACGGATCGATAATCGGTTCGCATATCGGGCGAGCGGCCGCCAAGGGTTGAGTGCTGGACTGTTGAGTATCCGCTCGCGACGGTACCGTACCGCCCGCGGCCACAGCTTCGAGCACGCGCTCGGGCAAATCCTTGAGCAATACCACGCCGCCATCACAGAGCGCGGTCGCGCGTTCCACGGCGTTTTGCAATTCGCGCACGTTGCCGGGCCAGCGGTAGCACTTCAACACGCCCATCACCTCATCGCTGAAACTTGGCGGGGGCGCTCCCTGTCGTTGGCAGTTCAATTGGACGAAATGCGCCACTAGCAATGGGATATCTTCGGCGCGCTCGCGCAACGGCGGGAGTTGGACGGGGATGACGCTGATGCGGTAATAGAGGTCTTCCCGAAACAACTTATCGACCATCTTTTGCTGGAGCGGCTCGTTGGTCGAAGCCAGAACACGGACATCGACTTTGATTGTGTCGGTGTCTCCCACCCGGCGCAATTCCTTGTCCTGAAGAAAGCGCAACAGCTTGCTCTGCAAACTCGGCGCCATGGACCCGATTTCATCAAGAAGAATCGTGCCGCCATCGGCGTGCTGGAACAAGCCCACCTTGTCGAACGCCGCTCCGGTGAAGGCCCCCTTGCGATGGCCGAACAGTTCCGACTCAAGCAAGTGCTCGGGAAGTGCACTGCAATTGACCGCGACAAACGGCATGGCCGCGCGTCGGCTGTTGTAGTGAAGTGCGCGGGCAACTAATTCCTTGCCGGTGCCGCTTTCACCGAGGATGAGTACGGTGGAATCGGTGTTGGCCACGCGCTCGATGAGGCGATACACCGACTCCATGCAGGCCGTGGTACCGATCATCGAATCGAAGCGGAATTTTTCCTGGAGTTGTCGGCGAAGTTCGACGTTCTCCTCGAGAGCATGCACCGCTTTCTGCTGAACGAGTGCGTTGTCGACGCGCTTGACCAATTCGTCAATTTGAAAGGGCTTTTCGATGAAATCCTGCGCTCCAGCACGTAGCGCCTGCACCGCGCGTTCCTTGGTGCCCTGTCCCGTGATCATCACTACGGGAATCGAGCGATTATGTTCCTTCACCTGTTGTAACAGCTTTAGCCCTAGCGGCTTACCCTCCGGCATCTCGACGTCCGCCAATACCAGATCCGGAGCCACCTCCTTGACCAACTGCAACGCGCGCTCTGGACTACCGGCCGGGATCACCTCATGGCGATGCTCTCGTAACACTTCCGAGAGCACGGCGACCATCGCCGGGTCATCATCGACTATAATTATCTTCGCCATCTAATTCCTCCAGTCACTTTCCCATGCAGCTGTTCACCGCTTCGCGCGCCCGCCTGTTGCTCCGGGCGGCGTCACTCTAAAATTGCACGATCTGGTTCAGTTTGAAGATCGGCAGGAACATGCAAATGACGATGCTGCCGACCACCACCCCGAGAAATACGATCAGTAAGGGTTCGATCAACGACGTCAACCCGGCCAACGTGGCTTCGATCTCTTCGTCATAGAAATCCGAAATTTTCTCCAGCATGACGTCCACTTTGCCGGTTTGCTCACCCGCAGAGATCATCCTTACCAACATCGGGGGAAAAATCGGATTCTGTCCCAAAGCCGCCGCCAGATTGTCGCCGTGCTCAATGCTGCTGGCGGCCTTGGTGACCGCGGCCTCCACGACGGTGTTGCCCGAGGATTGACCGACAATGCGCAAGGTTTCCAAAATGGGTACACCGCTACGCAACAGCGCGGCAAACGTCCGCGAAAATCGGGAGATGCAAATCTTGTGAACGAGCTTTCCAAACACGGGTAACCGCAGCTTCGTGCGGTCCCACAGGGCGGTTCCCCTTCGGGAGCGTTTGAACTTGACGAGGCCGAACACCGCAACCGCCAGCACGACCAGCGTGAGAAGAAAGTATGTCCGGATGATGTCACTGATATCGATGAGGATCTGCGTCGGCATTGGCAATTGCGCCCCGAAATCCTTGTAGATATTGCCGAAGATCGGGATCACTTTAACGATCAGAAACAGCGCAATGCCCATCGCAACGCAACAGACAATCACCGGATAGGTCATCGCCGATTTCACTTTTTTCTTCAGGCGCGAGCTCGATTCCAAATAGCATGCCAGTCGATCCAGGATCTCTGACAGCAAACCGCCCGTCTCTCCCGCTTCCACCATGCTCACGTACAACTTGCTGAAGACTTTGGGATGCACCTCCAACGCCTCGGAAAACGCATGCCCTTGCTCCACCTTCTCGGTCGTCTCGCGCAGCACGGGCTTGAACGTGGGGCTCTCCGTCTGCTCTTCGAGGGCGGTCAACGACTGCACCAGCGGCAATCCCGCGTCAATCATCGTCGCCAGCTGGCGGGTGAACACGACCAGATCCTGGGCCTTGACCCTACCCTGACGACGCTTACGCCCGGCCTTGTGTGCCACCCCTGCACGCATGGAAATGACCATCAGGCCACGATCCATCAGCGCCGAAGCTGCAGCTTGTGGGTCTGCCGCTTCCATGTCGCCATGGATGGGACGCCCGGAGGCATCACGCGCTTGGTATGTGAAACTCGCCATAGCCCGCTCGTCAGTTCCTTGTTGCCATCGAACAGAATCCGGCGCTGTTTCGAGCAGCTAACATGCCACGCCATCGGATGAGATCTATGCGTCGAGTTTTTTCTTGCGGCGTCGCTGATCCACTGAAACAATTCACCACGTTGCAGCCTGGCGTAAGGGGTTCCCTTCACACCTGCTGGAGAAACCGAAGAAATGCTGAGACCAACGCTTGATTACCGCCGCTCGCCCGACAGAATCACTTCTGCGCAGAACCGGCATGTCCGCTGGCGGTTGCTCATTTTTGTCGCCATCGCCTGGACGAATTTGGCTGGTCTCGTCCCCACCCTGTTTGCCGAAGAAGCCCTCACCCCGATTGCGAGCATTAACCTGTCGTTGACGATTGGGTGGGCCGGGCCGTGGTCATTTCCGGTACCGTCTCTGGCAGCGACAACGGCGACAAGAACCGTCGGTTGAGCTTTCAGGATGCAACCGGTGAAATCCAGGTCGTGTTGGGCGAAAAAGTGTTGACCGGTTTACACATCGGCCAATTGATGCCCGGGCTCGCGCTGACGATTACTGGCCCGGTGAAGTTGCTCGATGGGAAACTGGCCGTCATTCCCGAATCGGCCAGTGCCGTTACGCTCACGCCTTAGTGACCGGCCGGGCTTGGCGCACCGCTCGATTCCGCAGCGTGTTTGGTTCCCCACCAATCGCCCAGCACCGGCGTAATGGTGCCACGCTTGTGAATATACTGGATGACCGCCTCCCGCGTTTGAAAATCGTATTCCGCAAGTTTCGATGTGGGTTGGTCCGCCAATTCGCGCAACCGCTTCCATCGTTGTCCGCCGCTGGCCAGGTCGTAGCTATTAAACGCCACGGCCAACCGTTGTGTTTCATCCAACGCCGAGCCATCCGCGCGACGCAGCCTGACGGTACGCTCGCCCGCTTTCGCAGTAGGATCGAACGTCCATTTCAGTCCCCAGATTCCCCGAAAGGCGGGATTGTTGAACGTGTCACAATCTTCATCCAGGACCTCACGCAATTCCGCCGTCGTCAACTGGACAACTCCGATGGTGTTTTCGTACGGCACAACCTTCCAGACATCGCCCACGGTAATCACACCTTTCTTCAACCCATAGTGATTCTCCACAATCCCGTGAACAATCGCGTCCACTTTCACGCCCCGCTCGTGTAATGCGTCGGCAATCGCGTTGAAGATCAGGTCGTGAATTGGGGTCTCTTTATGCGGAAGGGCTCGCACCCAAAAGTCATCGGTCGCCTCACCAATGACGGTGCCGGACGCCTTTTCCGCGCGATCGATCTCCTCACCCGTGAGCTTCAGGATCGCTGGATCAAACGGAATGTGCTCGTCCATCAGCAATGTGTTGGATCGCCGACGGATAACCCGCCCCTTGTCGGTGTCAAATACCAGATCCACACGGCCCAAATAGATGCCGTAGTAGTCGGCCTGACAGTACAACACGTTGCTCACTTTGAATTCGGGAAAGTTGCGATGGGTATGCGCGCCGACAATCACGTCCAGTTCCGGAAACTCACGAGCAATCGCCTTGATCTGGTTGGCGTGGTCGTCTCCCGCTTCCCGGTACCCCTGATGACACACCAGCACGAGGACTTGCGCGCCGGCCGCCCGCGCCTCGGGAACGATCCGGCGAAGCGTGTCTACTGAATCGAAAAATTCCAGCCCCGGAATGAGCCGCGGACGGCTCCAACTCGGGACGCCGGGAGTCTCCAGGCCGATGATGCCCACCTTGACACCGTCGATCTCCCGCACGATGTAAGGCTTCAAACGCGATACGATTCGCTGGGACACTGGGTTGCCACCGTCTGCAGCCTCGCGCATATTGGCGACGACGATCGGCATCTCGGCGCGCTCGGCGGCGGCAGCCAGTTTGTCCAATCCCCAATCGAACTCGTGATTGCCCCACGTCCACGAATCGTAATGCAATTGGTTAAGACATTGCACCATCACCTGGCCCCCAGTGAGGAAGCTGACCGGCGTGCCCTGCATCGTGTCGCCGGCGTCAACCAGCAAGACGTTCTTCTCGTGCTCGCGGATTTGCCGAATCACCGTGGCGCAACGCGCGATGCCGCCCACGTTGGTTTGGCCTTCGTAGCTCTCCGTCGGCAGGATATTCCCGTGCAGGTCACAGGTGTGCAGTATCACAATCGGCACTTCACGCGCCCACACCGGCGCGTTGCATAAAACAATCAGTGCCGCAGTCCGAGCAATGGAACATCGCCCCATGGTTCACTTCCCTTGACGGTCCGGAGAATTCGCCCAGCCTTGAGCCATCAGCCCCAGAAGGTTTTGCAGCGCAGACTCATACGACACTCCCTTTCTCGCCGCATCCATCCGCGCCCGACGGTCAAGCTGTGCCGCCATCGCCGCGCATTTCCCCAGCGGACACCCCAATTTCTCCAGCGCTGCTGCAATCTCCTGAATCATCATGCCCGACAATTAGCTATTTCTTCAGCGCCTCCGCCCGTGTGGTGATGGTCACTTTCATCTCCACACGGTCATTCGGATTGTCGCGTTCGTCTCGCGGAACATTCGCGATCTTGTCCGCAACATCCATCCCCGCAATCACGTTCCCAAACACCGTGTAGCCCCCGTTGAGGAAACCGTTGTCCTTGACGTTAATGAAGAACTGGCTGCCGCTCGACCGTTTCTCCGGGTTGACCTGGTCGCCAAGCCGCGCCGTGGCCACGGTGCCGCGCGCGTGATCACGCTTGATCTCTGCTTCCACTGTGTAGCCTGGCCCACCCGTGCCGTGTGTGCTGCGGTCCTCGCTCTTGCTATTGGGATCTCCTCCCTGAATCATAAAATTGGGAATCACCCGATGGAACGTCGTGCCGTTGTAGAAGCCCTGTTTGGCGAGCTTGACGAAGTTGGCCACGGTCTTCGGCGCATCCTTGTCGTAAAACTCAATCACGATCTTCCCAAGCTTCGTCTCCACCACTGCGACCTGATCTGTATCCGCTGCCATGACGTTGTGTCCTTTCAAAAAAAGTCCGACTGCCGCCACCACACCGACCATCCACATCATTCGCCGCATACTCTCAATACCTCCGCTGTTTCATTGTTCCACGTGAGCGCGGCGCCAGTCGCCGCCAACTCGCGCCGAACATACCCGAGCGCCAGCGGTTTGCCAAGTCGCGAGGAAAACACCGCGCTCGTCACCCGCCCCGCTTCGCGCCCGTCCGCAAAAATCTTGTCGCCTCGCGTCGGCACACCCGGTCCGGCCAACGCCATCTGGACAAGCCGGCGGTTCACGTGACCGTACGTCTTGATTCGCGCGATGGTTTCCTGGCCGATGTAACATCCCTTGTCGTAACTGATCGCCCGTCTCTCCAAACCGGCTTCGTTGGGGATCGTGTGCTCATCCATATCGACTCCCCAACGGGGCACCGCCGCCTCAATCCGCAACATTTCCAGGGCTCCCGCGTCGATGGTTGGCTTCATCCCGACGGCGCTGATGCCCCCCCAACCAAGCGGATGCCGAAATGTCACGGCATCGGCCGGCACGCCCGTGGTGATGTCCCCAATCACCAGCCACTCTCCGAGTGCCGTGCTCATGTCCTCAATCATCACGTCTTCCGTGATGATAAACTTCTCCAGCGACTGCGCCATCCCGGGGCTTGTCTCCAGCAGAAACGCGTCCGATTGGCAGATGACGTGCCCTTCCCCGCGCATCTTCCCTCTTGCGTCTAGAAATGCGGCGTAACAGTTGTCTCCCACCGTCAGACG
>JBEKUF010000150.1:0-8488 GCA_049515295.1 Verrucomicrobiia bacterium
GCCCTTGGTCGATTTGACGTTGGACAGGATCACGCCTGCGCCCAGGTGCGCCTTGCAGCCGAGAATGGAATCCCCCACGTAGCTGAAGTGCGGCACCTGCACACCGTTAAGCAGCACCGCGTTCTTGAACTCGCTCGCGTTCCCGAGCACGCAGTCATTCCCAACAATCACATCCTCGCGAATATACGCGCTGGAACGAATCTGGCAGTTCTCGCCGATGATCGCCGGCCCCTTGATCGTCGCCCCGTGTTCGACAACTGTCCCCTTCCCGATGAACACGTCTTCGCCGATGTACGGCGTGCCCACGGTCGTACCAAGCCGCGCTGGCTTGAGGTGCTTCCGGAGGAACGCGGACAATCGCTTCAGCGCATCCCACACGTTCTCGACCCCGTCGAACAATTCGGGAAACGCAAACTCTTTCAAATCCAGAAAATCTTCTGCGCGGAACATGCCGCGCATCCTAGCCACCTACCCGCCTCCCGGCAAGCAGTTCTGCATTCTTAGACTGGCATCTCCGACAGGACCCGTGTACATCTCATGGCCATGAATGCGCCATCGTTGCAACAGTATCCATTACCTCCGCTGGACTATTACAACGTCGTCCGCGCCCGCATCGAGCATGAGGACAACCTGATCGTGCAGCGGCTCTCCTGGCTGGTCGCCTCGCAATCGTTCTTCTTCACCGCCTATGCCATCGTCACCAACGGCCTGGCCACGCAGCCCCAGTCGATCCGCTCCCATTTCATGGAACAACTCGAACTCCTGTTCCGGCTGATCCCCATCGTGGCCGCGCTCACCTGCATCCTCATCTATATCAGCATCCTCGCCGCCGTCGTCTCCATGAACCGACTCCGCAACTCCTATCACTCCCGATTCGCGGAAGACGAAAAAGGAATGCCGCCGATCATGACCCGCCCGCCGATACGCCTCTTCGGACATTCCGCCGCTGTGCTGCTCCCGCTCATCTTCATCGCCGTCTGGCTCGTCCTCTGGTTGCACGGGCTCGGCTGAATGATATATCGCTAAACGATGTGTCGTGAGATGCTACCGTTCTGCGGAAACTTTGCGCCCTTCGTGACTTCGTGGTGACCGGACTTCTGCCGTCATGGCTTTCCAACCAACTCCACCAACTTGCTCCGTTCGTTCGTCGGCAACTGGCAGGCGTAGTTGACGCATACATACGCCGTGGCTTTGCCTTCAACGGGCCTGATGGTTTCCAGAAATGGCAGAAGCTTCGCCAGCGCCTTCTGCGATTCGCCGCCGTCCGCAAGAATGACAATCGCATTCGGCAAATAACGCTCGCGGACCGCGCGCAACATCGCCTGTGTGTCAGCCGCGCCGGCTTTGCCCGCAATCACAATCTGTTTCGGTTTGCTCAAGTAGGAATCCAGCACGCACAACATCTGCGGGACCGTGCTCGGCGCTTTGCGCAAATGATCGCCAAACAATTGCAGTGTCTTCTCCGCAGCGTCGCGATAATCCGCGCGGTCGGTAAACTGCGCCAACCTCAATAGTAACAGCGCCGCCATCGAGTTGCCGCTCGGTTCGGCCCCGTCGTAGTCTTCCTTGGCGCGAACAATGACGCTCGGGTCGCGTCCGTCCGTCTGGAAAAATCCGCCCGCCGTGGCATCGTAGAACTGCGCCAGCATGGTGTCGGCCAGTCTTGTGGCGGTAACCAACCACTGCGGGTCGAAGTCCGCTTCGTACAAATCCACCAGGCCATTGCCGAGAAATGCGTAGTCCTCGACCATCGCCGGTACGGTTGCCGTGCGGGTAAGCTTCCCGTCCTTCACCCGATTGGCCACGAGATAACGCGCCGCGCGTTCCGCCGCATCGCGACATTTCGGTTCGTCGAGCGCTTGCGCTGCCCGCGCCAGCGCAGAAATCATCAAGCCGTTCCACGCGGTCAAAACCTTCTCGTCGCGATGCGGACGCACCCGCTTTTCGCGCGCGGCAAACAATTTCGCGCACCCCGCCTCCAGAATCGCCGTCACCTCCTTGTCCGATTTGTGGAACAGCTTGGCCGCCTGCTCCACCGTCAGCGCGACATGCAGCACATTGTTACGGTCTTCCCAGTTGCCCTCGTGCTCCACGCCGTAATACCGGCAAAACACGTCCGACCTTTCCTTGTCGCCGATGATCTTGTCGATCTCATCTCGCGTCCAAACATAGAACTTCCCTTCGACACCTTCGCTGTCCGCATCCTCGGCCGAATAGAATCCGCCGTCGGGACCTGCCATGCGGCGCAACACGTAGTCACACGTCCGACGCGCAATGTCTGCATAAAACGGATCGTGCGTGATCTGATAGGCGTCGATGTAGCTGGAAACCAGTTGCGCCTGATCGTAGAGCATCTTCTCGAAATGCGACACGAGCCAGCGTTCATCCACACTGTACCGATGAAACCCGCCGCTGAGTTGGTCAAACATCCCGCCCTCGCCCATCCCACGCAACGTGTGCAACGCCATATCGCGGGTAGCCGCTTCGTTCGTCCGCGCCAAGCATCGAAACAGGAAATTCAACCCGACCGGCCGCGGAAACTTCGGTGCGCTGCCGAACCCGCCGTTGACTTCGTCGTAGCTGGAACGGAATTGCTCCAAGCCGAGCCGCAACGGCGCGTCATCCAGTGCGGGCCCCGGCGAACCGTCCCCGGCAATGGTTGCGTATTGCCCAACCGACTCGGCAATCTGGACGGCCTGGGCCACCACGGCATCGTGGTTTGCCTCCCAGACATCGTGGACGCGCTGGAGCGATTCCTTGAATCCCGGCCGTCCGTACCGGCCGTCCGGCGGAAAATACGTGCCACAAAGGAACGGTTTCAGGTCGGGTGTGAGCCACACGCTCATCGGCCAGCCGCCGGAGCCCGTCGTCGCCTGCACGGCGGTCATGTAAATGCGGTCGATATCGGGGCGCTCCTCGCGGTCGACCTTGATGCAAACGAAGTACTTGTTCATGATGGCGGCGACGTCGTCGTTCTCAAACGACTCGCGTTCCATCACGTGGCACCAGTGGCAGGTCGAATAACCGATGGACAGAAAGATCGGTTTGTTCTCCTGGCGTGCCCTGGCGAACGCCTCGTCACCCCACGGAAACCAATCGACGGGATTGTACGCATGCTGCAACAGGTACGGACTCGTCTCGTGGATCAGACGGTTCGCCTTGTGGGTCTCGGTGCTGCCAGCCATGACCCCGCAACATAGCACAACCGCGATGACGGCGACGAGCGATGCCCGTTGTAAATATCCAGCGACCTCGCCCTCAGTATACACGCTATTCCAGAAACATGCCGGACAGGAATCGCCCACGGCCAACCGCGCATCTTATACCAGTGAACAGTTGCTGCCTGTCGATAGGCTCGGGACTTGCCGAACTCGTTGCTTGGTGTCATGATACCGCCCCGAAACGTAGTACAAGGGTCGTGGCTGCTCCCATGTCAAGAACTGACACGCAATCCGACGACGCGCAGTTGGTCGCGCGGCTCAAGCAGCGCGACAAATCGGCGTTGGGCGAACTCGTCCAGGTTCATGGCGCCAAAATGTACGGCGTCGCGCTCCAGTTTATGCGCAACGAGTATGATGCCCACGAAGTCATGCAGGACGCCCTCGTTTCCATCTGGAATAAGATCGGCTCGTTCGAAGGCAAGTCGGCCTTCACCTCCTGGATTTACCGCGTGACCGCCAACGCCAGCCTGATGGCCCTGCGCAAACGGAAGCGGCGCGAGAATGAGGTCTCGCTCGACGCGGCCGCTTCCGACGATGACGACACCCCCCCGCCGTCGTTGCAATTGAGCGACAAGGGGCCGCTTCCCGACAAGGTGGCGATGACCGGCGAACTCGGCGAACAGGTGCGCGCCGCCATCGAGCGACTCCCCGAACCGTATCGCGTGGTCGTCCTGCTGCGCGACGTGGAGGAATTGCCGATGGAGGAAGTGATGGAAGCGACGGGCCTCAGCGAACCCGCGCTAAAAAGTCGACTGCATCGGGCACGATTGGCGCTACGAGATGCTTTGCTGCCGTATTTGAAAGGGCAGGACAGTTAACCGTCATGAGCAAGAAAAAATTCGCCGGGTTCTTCAAGTGCCTGTTTCATCCAGTCGAATGCCAGCGGACGAAGAAGCTGCTCTATGAATACGTTGAGGGCGAACTAAACCAGGAGACCCAACACAAACTGGAAACGCACCTCGGTGATTGTCCCGCCTGCCTGCAATACGTGAAAAGCTACCGACAAATCATCGAGTTGACGCACAAACATTGCCTGCCCGAAACGCAGATGCCCCCCGCGCTCAAACAGAAACTCCGCGAGTTCATCGAGCAGAACCCGGATTTGAAGTGAGCGATACGAAGTCATAGTCGCAGGCTTCAGCCTGCGCCGCCCTCCTCGAAGAGAGAGATTATCTTCTACGTGACCGCACTTTGGATGCGGTCACTTCCGTGCCAACCGACTGTAGCGCGTTGTTGACCTGTCGCAGCAGTCCATCGCATCGACCGGCCCCGTGCGCGTGCCCTTTTGGGCGAGATACTTCGAGGATTGCGCCCCGGGTTGCTCGTCGGTAAAATCCGCCGCCAGTGACCCCGAGTACTTCCGAACGGCCGTGGCGACGCGGCTTCTGGAGTTTGATCGTCACCCAGTTTCAGGGCGCGTTCAGCGACAACGCGCTGAAGCAACTCGCCATCTTCGTCGGCATCAGCCTCGGCCTTTCCCTAGCAAAGCGCGATCAACTTGTCTCCGAAGCCACGGCGCTGTTGACCCTGCCATTCATCCTGTTCTCCATGGCCGGCGGATGGCTCGCCAACCACTACAGCAAGCGGGCGGTCACCATCTGCGTCAAGATCTTCGAAGTATTCGTCATGTTGCTGGCCACCGCGGGGTTGGCGCTGGGGAAACTTCCCCTCGTGCTGAGCTGCGTGTTTTTCATGGGTGTGCACAGCGCGATCTTTGGGCCGTCGAAATACGGGTCCCTGCCGGAACTCTTGCCCGAAAAGCGGCTCTCGTGGGGAAACGGCGTTCTGGAGCTGGGAACATTCCTCGCCATCATTCTCGGCACGATCGCGGGCGCGATGTTATCACAGGCATTTACGCGCGAGCCAGCCTGGTCAGGTGTCGCCCTCGTGGGACTGGCGGCTTTTGGTTTGTTCACCAGTCTGGGCATCACCCGTGTGCCAGCGGCCGACCCGACGAAGGAATTCCGCTGGAATCTTCTCGGCGATCTGGGCTCGCAGATTCGCCTAATCCGTCAGGACCGGGTGCTGATGATGGCCGTGATCGGCAACAGCTATTTCTGGTTTCTCGCCGTCCTGCTCAGCCAGAACATCATCATTTACGGCCTCGACGTGCTGCGCATCGACCAAACCCACAACGGCTACCTGCAAGCCGCGCTGGCCATCGGGGTCGGCGTGGGCAGTTTCGCCGCGGGTTATCTGTCCGATGGCAAAATAGAGTACGGTCTCATCCCGCTCGGCTCGATGGGCATTACGGCGGCCAGCGTGTCGCTGGCGCGCCATGGGCTGACCTTTAACGCCGTCGCGATCCATCTCTGTCTGCTCGGGTTCTCTGCCGGGTTCTTTGCCGTGCCCATCAACGCTCTTATGCAGCATCGCCCCCGCAAAGAGGACAAGGCCGGGATTCTGGCGGCCCAAAACCTGTTGTCGAGCGGCGCCGCGTTTCTGGCCGCCGGCGCGTACTACCTCTTGCAAACGGTCTGGCCGCGCGACCCGTCCCAGATTTTCCTGACGTGTTCGGTGATCACATTTGCCGGGACCGTGTACGTCGTGTGCCTCGTGCCCGACTCGTTGCTGCGCCTGTTCATCTGGGTGTTCACGCACTCGGTGTATCGGCTGCGGGTGGAGGGACGCGACAACATCCCCGAAACGGGCGGCGCGTTGTTCGTCTGCAATCACGTGTCGTTCGTGGACGCCCTACTCATCATTGGTTCCACCGACCGCATGATTCGCGCCATCATGTTTCAAGGCATTTACGACCGCCTGTTCGTGAAACCATTCGCCAAAGCGATGAAGGCGATTCCGATCTCGTCGCAGTTGCGCCCGCGGGAAATGATCAAATCGTTGCGCACCGCGAGCGAGGCCATCCAGAGCGGTGATGTCGTCTGTATCTTTGCCGAGGGACAAATCACGCGCATTGGCCAATTGCTCCCATTCCGACGCGGCTTCGAGCGGGTGATGAAAGATGTGGATGCTCCCATCGTTCCGGTGTGTCTCGACCACGTCTGGGGCAGCATCTTCAGCTTCGAGAAAGGACGTTTCCTGTGGAAAATGCCGCGCTACGTCCCTTACCCCGTGACCGTCAGCTTCGGGAAACCAATGCTCCCGACCTCGACACCGTTCGAGGTGCGTCAGGCGGTGCAGCAATTGAATACCGAGGCGTGGAAGAACCGTAGAAAACTGATGATGCCGATTCACCGCACGTTTGTTCGCAAGGCGCGCCATCATCCGCGACGGTTCTTCATGGCGGATGGACGCGTGCCGAAACTTCGCTTCGGCTCGGCTTTGACGCGCACCATTTTTCTCGCGCGACGGCTCCGCCCGGTGTGGGCGGGACAGGAAATGGTCGGCATACTCCTGCCGCCATCTGTTGCCGGCGCGCTGGTGAATTACACCGCGCTCGTGATGGGCAAGGTGCCGGTGAACCTGAATTACACCGCCGATGATGAGGTCATCGCTTCCTGCGCGCGCCAGTGCGGACTGCAGACCGTTGTCACGTCGAAGGCATTCCTCGACAAAATCAAAGTCTCGGTGCCCGGGAACACAATCCTGCTCGAAGAACTCGTTGAGAAGCCGGGATTCAATGAAAGACTGACGGCGTTTCTAATGACCTGGCTGCTGCCGGCGGACTGGTTGGAACGAATCCTTGGAAGGTCGCGCTCCGGCGCGACGGCGGCCAAACCGGAGCTTGGCCCTCCAGATCCCCTTGACCGGCTTGCCACGGTCATTTTTTCCAGCGGCAGCACGGGCGATCCGAAAGGCGTGATGCTCACGCATTACAACATCATTTCCAACGCCGAACAGTTGGGACAAACCTTTGCGTTCGGCGGTCGCGACCGCATTCTTGGCATCCTGCCGTTTTTCCATTCATTCGGATTCACGGGGACTCTCATCGTGCCCGCGGTGCTCGGGATTGGTGTGGTGTATCACGTCAGCCCGCTCGACGCGAAAGCCATCGGCGCGCTCGTTGGCCAGTACCGCGTCACCTTTTTGCTGGCCACGCCGACCTTCCTGCAAATGTACATCCGCGGTTGCGAACCCGAGGACTTCGGCAGCCTCCAATTCGTCATGACCGGCGCGGAGAAGTTGCCCGACCGCATCGCACAGTCGTTTGAGGACAAATTCGGTATTCGCCCACTCGAAGGCTACGGACTCACCGAATGTTCGCCCGCGGTAACGGTGAACACGCGCGATTTCCGCGCGGCAGGGTTCCGTCAGGTTGGTGCCAAACGCGGCAAGATCGGCCACCCACTACCGGGCGTCAGCGTCCGCGTTGTCGATCCCGACACGTTCCAACCCTTGCCCGTTGGCCAGGCGGGTCTCTTGCTCGTGCGCGGGCCGAATGTAATGAAAGGCTACCTGGGCAACCCTGAGAAGACCGCCGAAGTTCTGCGCGACGGCTGGTACGTGACCGGCGACATCGCCGCGCTGGACGAGGATGGCTTCCTGACGATTATCGACCGCCTGACGCGATTCAGCAAGATCGGCGGAGAGATGATCCCGCACATCAAGGTCGAAGACAAACTGCACGAGCTTGCCGGCGTGACCGAACAGTGTTTCGCCGTCACCGGCGTGCCCGACGAAAAGAAAGGCGAGCGCCTCGTCGTTCTTCATACCTTCAGCGACGCCAAGCTGGCGCCCGTCCTTGAAAGCCTCGCCGCGAGCGACCTACCGAACCTTTGGAAACCGCGCGCTGACCAATTTTTCCGTATCGAAACGCTGCCATACTTGGGCACCGGCAAATTGGATTTGCGCATGCTGCGAGAGATGGCAGCGGACTGTTCGAAAGCCTAGTTGAAATTGGAGCGAGCGAAGGGATTTGAACCCTCGACATTCACGTTGGCAACGTGACGCTCTACCAGACTGAGCTACGCTCGCTTCCGTTGAGACGCCCTGAAACTACCAAAAATCCGACGGACTGCAATACGGAAAATCCACCGCCCCCGAACCACTCCCCCATCCCCACAAAAAACTGCGGGCGGAGGGACTCGAACCCACACGGATTTCTCCACAGGCTCCTAAGTAGTTTTTAAGCGTATTTCGCAATTGCCTACGTTGCAAGCAAATCCGATTTCGAGCAATGTTTCCAAGGGTTCCGAGACGATTTTCGGAGTTGCTCAAAAGAGCTGACGGAAGCGCAAATCGCAAGGTCGGGTGCAAAAAACGGGTTGCAACCAGAGAGAAATTGGAATGCCGCCAGAGGGACTCGAACCCACACGCCCTTTCGGGCAATAGCTCCTAAGGCTATCCTGTCTGCCAATTCCAGCATG
>JBEKUF010000151.1:0-8423 GCA_049515295.1 Verrucomicrobiia bacterium
CCGTCAGCCCCATCGCGGCGCGATGCCGCATACCCGTGCTGGCGCTCAGCCCCCTTCGTTGCGTCAACGGAAACACGCAGGCCGCCGCGATGATCTGATCGCCCCGTAGCACGACGCCACCGTCGTGCAACGGTGTGTTGGGGAAAAAAATCGTTGTCAGCAGCTCCGGCGTCGCTTTCGCGCTGATCGGCACGCCGGTTTCAATCACGCCGCGAAACCCGATTTCGCGCTCCACGGCCATCAGGCCGCCACATCGCTTCTGCGATAGGGAACGGGCTGTCTCGACCAATACGTCGATCATCTCGCCGCGTTGCTTCCAACTGGAAAAGAACTGGCGGCTGCCGACTTCCGCCAGGGCCCGCCGCAGTTCCGGTTGAAAAATGACCAGCACCGCGATCGCCAGAAAGGCGAGGACGCGGCTGAGAATCCAGTTGACCACATCCAGTTGAAAAATCTGCGTCACACCCACAACGCCGAGCAGGACGATGACGAACCCCGTGAGCACCGCCGCCCCGCGTGTCCCGCGAAACAGCTGGAACATGTAATAAAAGAACGCCGCCAGCAGCGCGATCTCGAAGACCGGCTTCCAGTACGCGGCGATGAAATCCAGAAACAGTTCCATGGATTGCTACCGTGCCTGCTGTATCGCTTCCACCATACGAACCACGTCTGACATCTCGGCCACGTCATGCACGCGCACCACGCGCGCACCCTGCGCGACCGCCCAGGCGACCGTCGCGGCTGTTCCCCAGAGCCGCCCGTCCGCCTCGCCGGCGCGCTCCACTCCCTGTGCGGCCAGCACCTTGCCGATGAACGACTTCCTCGACGTGCCGACCACCACCGGGCAGCCGAGCGAACCGAATTCGCTCAAGCGCGCCAGCAATTGCAGATTGTGTTCCACAGTTTTGCCGAAGCCGATACCCGGGTCAACGGCGATTTGCGTTTTTTTCAGCCCCCGCGACTCGGCAAACACAATCCGCTCCGCCAGAAACGACCGCACCTCGGCGACCACATCGTCGTACCGGGGACTCTGCTGCATCGTTTGTGGCGTGCCCTGCATATGCATTAACACCACGCCCGCGCCCGCGTCGCGCACAACGTCCACCATGCGCGGATCAAACCGTAGCGCACTGATGTCATTCACGATGCGTGCCCCCGCCGCCAGCGACTTCTCCGCGACGGCGGATTTCGTCGTATCCACTGAGACAACCAAATCCTGCAAACGTTCGACCACTGGCAACACCCGCCGCAATTCCTCGTACACGCTCACGGCAGCCGCGCCGGGCCGCGTGCTCTCGCCCCCAATATCAATGATGTCAGCCCCGGCTCCCGTCATTTTCCGCCCATGCTTGACCGCAGCATCCATGTCCAGAAACTTCCCGCCGTCCGAAAACGAATCGGGCGTCACGTTGAGCACACCCATGATCAGCGGGCGCGTCGTCTCCCATCGAAAAATCGCCGCCACACGGGCACTGTACGCTGTCCCGTTACAGAAACAACCGCAGAAAAGCGCCCCCGGCGCAGCAGTTGAAACCTGTCCCGCAATCTCCTATTGTCGCGCCAGGAACAATGAAGACTCGGAAACTCGGCCATTCGGACTTGAACATCACGCCGATCGGCTTGGGCGCGTGGGCCATCGGTGGCAGCGACTGGCAATTTGGCTGGGGCCATCAGGATGACGCGGACTCGATTGCCGCCATCCATCGCGCCCTCGAACTCGGCATCAACTGGATCGACACGGCGGCGGTCTATGGTCTCGGACATTCGGAGGAAGTGGTCGCGAAAGCGCTGGCCGCGTGGCCCGGCCAACGGCCCTACCTCCTTACCAAATGCGCGCGGCTCTGGAACGAGAAACGCCAAATCACGACCTCGCTGAAGGCCGGGTCGGTCCGCCAAGAGTGCGAAAGCAGCCTGCGTCGTCTACGCATTGACACCATCGATCTCTACCAGATCCATTGGCCCGCGGCTGATCCGGCGGAAACCGAGGAAGGTTGGACCGAGATGGCGAACCTCCAGAAGCAAGGCAAAGTGAGGTGGATTGGCGTATCCAATTTCAACCTCGAACAATTGCGCCGTGCCCGGGCCATCGCCCCCATCACGTCATTGCAACCACCGTACTCGCTCATCCGTCGCGACGTCGAGCGGGACATCCTTCCCTACTGCCAGCAGAATGGCGTCGGTGTGATCGTGTATTCACCGATGGGTTCCGGTCTGCTCACGGGCGCAATGACCCAGGAACGGGCCGCGGCACTGCCGCCGGAAGACTGGCGCACCCGCAGCTCGGAGTTCAAGGACCCGAAACTGTCGCAGAATCTCGCTATCGCTGATCGACTGCGCGCAGTTGCCAAACGTCACGGTTGCAGTCCCGGCGAGGTCGCCATCGCCTGGACACTGCGCCATCCCGCCGTTACCGGCGCCATCGTCGGCGCACGCAATGCAAACCAGGTCGATGGCGTGATCCGCGGCGCAGACCTGCAACTTACCGCCGCCGAGATTTCAGAAATCGAGGGTTAGGATCTCCCGGGGAACGTAGCGAGAGGCATCATTCGTCCGCAGGTTTCGAGTCCGCGCCTTTGTCCTTCAACAGATCATCCAGATTGGCGAATGGGTTGGCAATGGAAGAGTCTTTCGGTTTCTCGGCCGGCGCCGCTCCGTCGACATACCCCTTGAGCTTGTATTTTTCGTGCTCGTGGTCGTGGCAATAGATGCACAGCAGTTCCCAATTGCTGCCGTCGGGGGGATTGTTCTCGTGGTTGTGGTCCTTGTGATGCACCGTCAACTCCTTCAGCCTCTTGCCGGAAAACTCGCGCCCGCAACTGGCGCAGACATGTGGGAACAGCGCCAGCGCCCGTTCCCGATATCCCTTCTGCCGAATCTCCGCGTCCCGTCGAAGCTGGGCGAGGATACGCGCCTGCGTTTCCGCGTCGGGTGGCGATTTCTTAGGCTTCATGTCTTCCCTTGTGCTCGACGATTTCCCGGGTGGACTTGCCGTGCAGATAGTCCCACACGATCCGTCCATACGCATCTTGTTGGTTCGCCAACATGACGCGCCGAGTTTACGCCAACCGTGCCCCGACTGAAACGGGAAAAAGCCTTGCGGCGCGTTGGCGTCTTGCTACCGTGGAGGAGCATGAGTCGAATCTTCGTCTCCGGTTTGATCAATCTCGAAGTGACGCTACGCGTGGATGGTTTCCCGATCTCGTACGCACCCGTGCGCTACCCGTTCCACGGCGTACACAGCAATATCTCGGGCGTGGGCTTCAACGTGGCCAAGGCGCTGGCCGCGCTCGGCGATCAGGTGCGCCTTGCCTCCATGGTCGGTGAAGACTTCGCAGGCAGCTTTGCCAGGCTCGCTTTGAAACGCGCCGGAATCCCGACGAAATACCTGGTCGAACAATTGCCGCAGACCCCGCACTCGGTGATCCTTTTCGACAAAGAGGGGCGGCGGCAAATCAATGTGGACCTGAAGGACATCCAACAGAGTGTGTATCCCGAGGAGGATTTCGTGCGCGCCAGCGCCGGCTGCTCGCTGCTGGCGTTGTGCAATATCAACTTCTCGCGTCCACTGCTCCGCCCGGCAAAAGAGACCGGGAAACCCGTCGCCACGGACGTGCACGCGATTTCGAGCCTTGACGATGAGTACAACCGCGATTTCATGGCCGCCGCAAACGTCCTGTTCATGAGCAACGAATTGCTGCCATGTTCGCCCGAGGAATGGGCGCGAAAAATCGTTGGCCGCTTTGGCAGCGAGATCGTTGTGGTCGGCCTGGGGGCCGATGGTGCGCTGCTTTCGGTGAAGCGCGACCGGTTCCTCGAACGGGTGCCCGCGCATCCTGCGCCCCAGACCGTCAGCACCATCGGCGCGGGCGACGCACTATTCTCCGCGTTCATCCACTTCTACGCCCAGGACCGCAATGCCTACACCGCCATCCAGAAAGCCATGATCTTCGCCGCCCACAAGATCGGCGTGACCTGCGCCGCGGAAGGTTTCCTGACGGAACAGGAAGTGAACCGGATTCACGCCGAGGCCCGGTAAGGAACATGCCGCACGCCGATCCATTCCGCGCCCTGGTTCTCGAGAATAACGGCGGGACAGTTCGGGCTGCCGTCAAGCAACTCCCCGCCAGTTCACTGCCCGAAGGAGACATTCTCGTTTCCGTCGCCTATTCGAGCCTGAATTTCAAGGACGCGCTTGCGGTCACCAATCGCGGGAAGATCGTTCGACGTTTTCCAATGGTTCCAGGCATCGATTTCTCTGGCACGGTCGTGGAATCGAAATCCCCGCATTTCAAGCCCGACGATCAGGTTGTGCTTACGGGTTGGGGCGTGGGCGAGGAACATTGGGGCGGACTCTCACAACTCGCCCGCGTGAAGGCCGAATGGTTGTTGCCTCTTCCTGACGGACTGACATTGAAGCGCGCCATGTCCATCGGCACGGCGGGGCTGACGGCCATGTTTTGCATGATGGCGCTGGAGGAACATGGCGTGCGGCCCGACAAAGGCGACGTACTCGTCACCGGCGCGACGGGCGGCGTGGGTTCGGTGGCCGTGATGTTGCTCGCCAAACTCGGTTATCACGTCGTCGCCGCAACCGGCAAATCGGACGCTCACGAATTCCTGAAGTCTCTTGGCGCCCGGGAAATCATCGGCCGCCGCGAATTGGCCGCGCGCAGTGATAAGCCACTCGAGTCCGCCCGTTGGACCGGCGCCATTGATAGTGTCGGCGGAGAAGTTTTGTCGACGGCGCTGCGACAGATGAACCGCGATGGTTGCGCGGCGGCGGTCGGATTGGCCGGCGGCGCGGAACTCCACACCACGGTCTACCCGTTCATCTTGCGGGGCGTGAGTCTGGTCGGCGTCGCCTCAGGTTCCATGCCGACGGAACGACGGCGCGCGGCCTAGACGCGGCTGGCGCGCGAGTTGCCGATGGAAACGCTCGATCAGATCACCCAGGTCGCGCGTCTGGATGACGTACCCGCGCTCAGCGAACAGATGATTGCGGGAAAAATCCGCGGGCGCGTGGTCATCGATGTGAACGCCTGATGTCCGCCGACCCAAAGGTCAGGCATTGGCCGGCGACGGACCGATTCCCGGCGCGGGGAAAACTTCGGGGCTCGGTTCCGCCTTGGGTTTCTCCGGCTGCGGAGGCGGCACCGTCGAAGAACTCAATCCCGGACGGGAAGGCGGCGGATTCTGGAGTTTCCCGGTATCGATGATCTCCAAGATCTGCGCGCCATCGAGCGTTTCGTATTCGAGCAGCGCCTGGGCAACCGCGACGAGCTTGTCACGGTTCTGAGTGAGAAGCTCCTTCGCTCGCGCGTAGCAAAGGTCGATGATCGACCGCACTTCCTCATCCACCTCGCGTGCGGTTTGTTCGCTGACTTCGCGGCCCTTGAACAAGTCGCGGCCCAGGAACATGTGCTCCTCGTGTTCGCTGACATTGACCATGCCGATTTTCTCGCTCATACCCCATTCGGTGACCATCTTGCGTGCGAGGTGCGTGGCCTGTTTGATGTCGCCAGACGCGCCGCTGTTGCAATCGCCAAAAATCAACTCCTCGGCGATACGGCCACCCATGATGCCGGTGATCTGGTCGATCAACTGTTTCTTGTTAAGATTGAATTTGTCTTTCTGCGGCAATTGGAACGTCGCCCCCAGGTACATGCCGCGCGGGATGATCGTGACCTTGTGCAGCGGTTCGCTGTGTTCCAGCTTGGCCATGACCAGCGCGTGCCCAGCCTCGTGATAAGCGGTCAGCTTCTTGTCCGCATCGTCCATCACCCGGCTGCGACGCTCCCGGCCCCAGCGAACCTTGTCGCGCGCCTCTTCGAGTTCTTCCATCCCGACGCCCTTCTTGTCATTGCGCGCCGCCAACAGTGCCGCTTCGTTGATCAAATTCGCGAGATCGGCGCCCGAGAACCCGGCGGTGCCGCGGGCGATGACCTTGAAATCCACGTCCTTGGAAAGCTTCACCGCGCGGGCATGCACTTTGAGGATCTCTTCGCGGCCCACGAGATCGGGCATATCGATGACGATCTGGCGGTCGAAACGGCCCGGACGCAGCAATGCCGCATCCAACACGTCGGGGCGGTTCGTTGCCGCAATGATAATGACGCCTTCCTGCGTATCGAAGCCGTCCATCTCCACCAACAGCGCGTTCAATGTCTGCTCGCGCTCATCATGGCCGCCGCCGATGCCGCTGAACCGCGACCGGCCGACCGCGTCGATTTCATCGATGAAAATCAGGCAGGGGGCGCTCTTCTTGCCCTGTTCGAACATGTCGCGCACGCGGCTGGCGCCGACACCGACAAACATCTCCACGAAGTCCGATCCGCTGATGCTGAAGAACGGCACATCGGCTTCGCCCGCAATGGCTTTCGCCAGCAGCGTCTTGCCCGTTCCCGGCGGGCCGACCATCAATACGCCCTTGGGGATACGGCCGCCAAGGCGTTGGAACTTCTTGGGGTCTTTGAGGAACTGGATGATCTCCTCGACCTCTTCCTTGGCTTCCTGCATGCCCGCGACGTCCTTGAACGTCACCTTGTTCTTGTCGCGGTTCAACATGCGCGCGCGCGATTTGCCGAAACTCATCGCGCCCTTGCCGGCCAATTTGACTTGGCGGAAGATAAGGAAGTACAGCACCCCGACAACAAGCACAAAGGGCGCCGCCGAGAGCAACAGGTTCATCCAAAACTGGTTCGCCGGTTGGAAGTCGTACGGAACGTTGTGTTCATCGAGGAACTTCTCGATATTGTCGCTCCAGACAACCCGGGTCGAAAACCGGCCTGATTTCTTCGCGCCGTTGGGCCCGGCCTCTTCATAATCGCCCTTGAGGGTCTCCACCGTGTCGCCGCCACGAAACAGCGTGGCTTTCTTGACCGCTCCCTCCTCGACCAGGGTGCGCAGGCGGGGGTACCCGATCTCCTCGACGTTGTCCGCCTGATACTGCCGCAGCTTCAGGAACAACGGCACCATGATCAGGATGACCACCCATAGGAGAATGAACCTCGTCGGGAACCGCGGATCGCGGCCATCCGAGGGGCGTTTCAATCGGGGCAACCGTCTCTTCTTATCGTCTTCGTCCATAAATACACCACGGCACGAGGCCAACCGTGATAATCATACCCTATCCGAGGCCGTTGCGCCACTGCCGAAAATTTTGGGCAACCTACCACGCGCTTTCAGCCAATGCAACACGATTGGATTGCGCCGCCGCGCCATGCTGCTATGATGCAGGAATCGCTCATGGTGATTCTCTATTCTCCCCGCTGTCTCGATTACGCCGCCGCGGGCCACCCCGAAAGCCCCGAGCGCATCCGCCTCACGGTGGCCCGACTTCAGAAGGAATTTCACACCTGGGAAGTCCCGAAGCCGTGCACCGACGAAGACATTCTGCGCGTTCACACTCGGGGATTGCTGGAAGCCGCCTGCTCCGGCAGCTTTGAGGATGCCGACACGCCGTTCTTCCCCGAAATCATCGAGATTGCGAAACTCTCGGCCGGCGCCGCCATACTCGCCGCCGAACACGCGCTCGCCGGCCAACCCGCCTTTTCCCTGATGCGGCCGCCCGGGCACCACGCCGAACGCGATCGCATCATGGGCTTCTGCTATCTCAACAACATCGCCATCGCCGTCGCGAGAACATTCCATTCCTCGCCGAACATCCAACGGGTCGCCATCCTCGATTTCGATTGCCATCACGGCAACGGCACCGAAGATATTTTTCGTGGCGACGACCGCGTGTTGTTCGTGTCGTTGCACCAATCGCCGTGTTACCCCGGCACCGGCTTCACCTCGCAAGGCAATTGCATCAACTATCCACTCCCGCCGGGCACCGGCCCCGAAAAGTTCCTGGCGGTATCGGACGAGGCGATTGTCCGCATTCGCGGTTTCCATCCGCAACTGCTGGCCATTTCCGCCGGGTTCGACTCGTACAAGACCGACCCGATCACGCACATGGACCTCGAGGTCGAGACGTTTTACGAGATTGGCCGGCGCGTGGCGGGCCTTACCCAGCCCGCATCGACAACTCCTGCGCTGCCGTGTTTTGCCGTGCTCGAAGGCGGCTATTCCCGTGAATTCCCCCAATGCGTGGACGCCTTCCTCGCCGGGTGGGAACGGCACTGAGTTTCCGTTGGCGGGTTTAAGCCCTTGCGGTTCCTCGTTCGACAATGCGCGTGTGTTCGACTGGAGAAGTGTATAAGATGTCATCCAGCAGATGATGTTTTTGCGACAACGCCACGCAGGGCTGGTCGGTGTGGCACAATGAAAAACGCATGGATCTCACTGGGCGCCGTGTGTGCGCTGGTCATCGGGGTTTATGCGTACACGGCCCACTGGGGCCCGTTCGGAGTGTTCGTTCCGAAGGAGTGGGACGATCACTACAATTTGTTGGTGCAAGGTTTTCGCGCCGGCCAGCTTAG
>JBEKUF010000152.1:0-8263 GCA_049515295.1 Verrucomicrobiia bacterium
CTCGGCACCAGCGACAACAAACTCCCCAGCGAACGACGGGCGCGGCGGATGGTGTACTCTTCCAGTTGCGCGCCGAGCAGCATGATGAACGCCACCTCGCCTGCGGCGACGTATTCGCCCACGGACGACGCGGCGATGACGGCGATGGCCACGAGCACGTCGGCATCGAGCCGTTTGGCCAACAGCGCCTTGATGGCGCGGCGGCAAATCGGATACGCGCCCAGCACCACCGCGACAATCACCATCGCGGTCGAAACGGCCGGAGGCACGAGTTTCGTCGCGCCCAGCAGCCAACCGAGAAAGAGCAGGGCGCCGGTGCCGATGACTTTGATGAGCTGAAGCCGCGCCCGGCGGCCTTCCTGGACGTCGCGGTCCTTCGCCAGCGGGCGGGCGCTGTATCCCGCGCGTTTGACCGCGTCGATGAGCGACCGTTCGATGGTCGCTGCGTCCGGCGCATCAACCACGGCGGTCTTCGAGACGAAATTGACCGAGGCATTTTCCACGCCGGGCACCGCGCCGAGCGCTTTTTCCACGGCCTTGGCGCAACTCGCGCATGACATGCCGTCGATCTGGAGTTTTACTGTCTTCATCTTGTCTGGACCCGATAACCATAATCCTCATCCCCAGCAAAGTCGAGATGGGGCCGCCGGGCGAACGGTCGCGGCGTCAGGCCGGGGAAAGCGGGACGTGCCGGTGGTGGCCGGACAACCCGGACGGCGCTTGCTCGGCGGCGCCACGAGCGAACGGGACACCGGAGAAAATGGCTTCGCGTGCGGCGCGAAAGTTGGCCCACGATTCCCGCAGGAACTCGGTGGCCGAACCACCCAGCGCACGGAACGCCTGACGATGATCCCAGGCGACCACGGCGCTGGCCGCCACAAACATGAACGTCAGCGCCCACCACCACGCCGCGCGAATCGGCAGGGCCTGTCGCCCGATCGTTTCGTGGAATCGCTCACAATGGAACCGCACATGAAACTTTTCGTCGGCCAGAATTTGTTCGCACACGATCTCGAGCACGGGCGCGCCGCATCCCTCGCGGACCGCGCCGTAGTATTTCAGGGCGATAATCTCGGCCATGAGCAGCACCGCAATCTCTTCGTAATACCCCAGCAGATGCCGGCTCCGGCGGAACAGCCAGTCCGACCAATGGCGGCGGAGAAGAGGCGCATTCAATTGTTCGAGGACGTTGGCCAGGAGCCGGGAATGCTCCTGTTTTTCGGCGATGAACAACTCGACGGCGTTCGCGTACGCATAGTCGCCCGTCTCTTGGGCGAGCCGGCGCGCGCGGGCGTTCAGACCCGCGCCATCGGAGGTTTCACCCAGTTGAAAGCGGGCTAGGGAACGCGCCAGCGGATCGCGCAGCCACGGGTCGAGTCGGATCCGTTCGTGCCAGGCGATGCCGCGCCGGTCGAGTTGATTTTGGCGGAAATAGGCGTGCCAATCGGACGAATTCATGGCGGATTTCATTTTCGCTTTGTTCTACAAAGCTTGTACATAAACCATCGGTTTCTGCATAAAAGAGACGACGCCTCAGCGGTGACGCTTGATGATGTGCGCCAGCCCTTCCAGGTAGCGCGTGAAGGCCCGCCGGCCCCCGGCGGTCAGTGAGACGAGGGTGGTCGGTTTGCTGGGGTTGCCGGTTTTGCGCTGGCGGATCAGGCCGGCGTCTCCCAGCGCCCGCAGGTGCGCCGCGAGATTGCCGTCCGTCAGGCCGAGGGCGCCGCGCAGTTCGATGAATGACAGCGATTCGTTGGCAGCCAGCAGCGAGACGATGGCGAGCCGCACTTTCGCGTGGATCGCGGGCAGTAATTTTTCAAATGCGTCGAGGTCGGCGGCCAGTTCTCTCGGATTCAGTTTGGTGGATTTGTCGGTCATGGCAGGTTCCCTGTTCGAGCGTCTCATTCTTTCGGGATGGCGACAGCCAACCGTTCGATCTGTGCCCAGAACGCCCGGGCCCGCGACTCGCGCCGCTCGGCGATGAGCACGGCGATTCCAAAACCGATATGGGACACGCCAAAACCAATGGCCATGGTCAGAATCGGATACGTGTGCGTCGCGAGCAACGCGGCAATGCCAATGGCGAAGCAGGTCGCGCCCAACCGGGCAATGGACCGCGGGGCAAAAAAGCTCGTCGCCAGCGTGCCGCAGCCATACAGGCTGAGCCAGATCGCCGGCAGCAGGTCCGCGCGGCCCAGCCGCCAGGTCAGGACGGTGGCCGCCATCGCCGCGCCGAAAGCCGGCAACACCGCCAGCAACACCGTGCGCGCCTGACGCGACCAGACCGGTTCGCCCCGTTGCCGGGCGCGGCCGAACGTCAGCAGCAAGTGGCCGGCGAACGCAATGGCAAACACGGCGCTCCAGACCAGCGCGAAATTGGCCGGGTAAGCCAGGGGGAGCAGATCCAGACGCAGGACGGCGCATCCCAGGATGGTCACGGCACCGGCCATCAGACCCGAGTAGCCTGAAATGTATTCGTAGCGTTGGCTGCGTTCCATCAACGTGCGGATGGTTTCCAGCGTGTGCTCGGCGTGTTCGAGTTGCATGACGGGTCATCCTTCGTGCTTTGTGACACAAAGAACAAGCCGATTGTTCAAAATTCTGCAGCCGCACCGCAATTACAGGGTTCGGCGGAACAGCAGCGTCGCGGCGGCCATGGTGAGCACGGCAAACCCCAGGAGATAGGCGATGTCGAAGCTGATGGCCATTAGCCCTGTGTTTTTCAGGACCAGTTCCTTGAATCCGTGCACCGCGTAGGTGAACGGATCGACGGCGGTGAGGACCCTCATCCAAGGGGGGAAGCCCTGAATGGGATACACGGCGCCGCTGGGGAAGAACAGCACCGTGTTGAGCACGCCGAAAATCGCTCGCGGCACCAACGGGTCGTTCACCCGCACCATCAGCAGAAACATCATGCTGATCAACGCCAGCGCGGCCGCCATCACGAGGATGGCCATTCGCGCCAGCCGCAGGATATTGAGCGGGTCGGGAATCCCGGCGATGATCGAACCGCAGGTCACCAGCACCATGCCGGCCAGCACGGCCTTGATGGCGCCCGAGAGATTGAAGCCCATGATCAATTCCAGTTTGCGGATCGGTGTGACCAGATAGCCCTCATGGAGGCCGCGCGCCTTGTCGTCGATATAAATGATTCCGCCGCCGATCATGGCGGAAATGAAGATGGCCATCACAATCGTGCCCGGCAGCAGGTACTGAATGTAGGGCACGTACGGGTAAATCTCCACGATTGACAGCGTTGCATCGGCGGTCAACCGTGGCTGGATCGACTTCGAGTTGTACGGCACAAGCAGTTGATCGAGCGAGCCTTCCAGGGCCGACGCCGAGAACTGGTCGGTATTGTCCTCGACCAGCGCCACGCGCGGGGAAGCTCCGGCCAGCACGTCACGCGAGAAATTGGGCGGAATGTTCAGGACACCGTTGATCCGCCCGGTGCGCAGGTCCCGCAGCGCCATGGCTTGGTCGCTGTAGGGCACCGTGTCAAACGTCCGCGCGTTGGCGGCGACCGCCTGAAACATCTCTTTCAGTTTGATCGCCGGGACGCCGTGGTCCTGATCGACGACGCCGACCTTGAGGTTCTTGATCTTGCCGCCAAACGCGTAGCCGAGCACCACCAATTGCACCAAAGGCAGCACCATCGACACGATGATCAGCGTCGGGCTGCGACGAAACCGGCGGAGGTCGCGTTCGATGATGGCCCAGATTCGACGCATGGCTACCCACGTGGGATCATGAACGGGCTGCTGCTGGCAGGCGGCGCTTGCAACGCATCCCGCAACTGATGCCCGGTGTAGTGGACGAACACGTCATCCAGCGTGGTGCTCTGGACGGAGAGTGACGTCACCGCGATGCCGGCGGTCCGCGCCGCTTCCAATAGCTCGGTCGTCGTGCGCGGACCGTTATTGGACGAGATGCGGAACACGTGATCGTCGCTCTTCACGTCAGCCACTTCCGGCAACCGCTTCAGGACGTCTTCCCAGCCCGATGGAACCTCCGAAAAGCTGACTTCGAGGATGTTCTTTCCGGGGATTGAGGCTTTCAACTTCAACGGCGAATCCAGCGCCACCAGTTTTCCGTGGTCGACGATGGCGACGCGGTCGCAGAGTTTGTCCGCCTCATCCATGTAATGGGTCGTGACCAGGATCGTCAGGTCGCGCTGGCTCTTCAGTCGGGCGAGCATGTCCCAGACGGCGACACGCGAAACCGGGTCGAGACCGGTGGTCGGCTCATCGAGGAAGAATATCTTTGGCTCGTGCACGAGGCCGCGGGCGATTTCCAGCCGTCGCCGCATGCCGCCGGAAAACATCTTCACCGGCTTGTCGGCCCATTGGTCGAGGTCGACGGCTTTCAACAATTCCCGGATGGTGCGCCGCCGTTTGTCGCGGGGGATGCTGTAGAGTTTGGCGAAGATGCTCATGTTTTCTTCCGCGCTCAGGTCGAGGTCCGACGTCATCGCTTGGGGAATGACGCCGATGGACTGGCGCACGCTGTTGGCGTCGCGGACGATGTCGAAACCGAAGATGCGCGCCGTACCCGAGGTGGGCGGCACGAGCGTCGTCAACATGCGAATCAGCGTGGACTTGCCGGCGCCGTTCGGGCCGAGCAGGCCAAAGATTTCGCCGTGCTCGACGTTGAACGCGAGATGGTCCACGGCGCAAAAATCGCCGAAGCACTTGGTCAGGTTTTCCACTTCGAGGTCAAACATGGCTACGGTTGTCCCAGCGGGAGCGGGACGTAAGCGGTCATGCCCACGGCCAGGCGGCGGTCGTCATTGTTGCAGCGGAGGCGGATTTCAAAGGTCTTGATGTCGCGCTTGGTGCGGCTCACGTCCCGCTGCGTCGCGTAATCGGCGTCCACGCTACGGTAAAAGACCGTCCCTTCCCGCGTCGCGCCGGAAGGCAACCGCACCGTGAATTTGTCGCCAAGGCGAATCCGGTCAATGTAGGTTTCCTCCACATCGGCGCGGACCCAAAGATTGTCGGGATTCATCAACGTGACGATGCCCTGGCCGGGATTGACGACCTCGCCCTGCAGCGCGGCGCGCGTGTCCACGATCCCATTGATCGGCGCATAAGTTTCGGTGTAGCCCAATTGCACGCGGGCCTTGTCTTCCTGGGCACCGGCGGCCTGGATTTGCCGGCGGAGTGCGTCCACGCGCGCCTGGGCGGCGTCATAAGCCGTGCGGGCCGCGTCATAGGCCTGGGCGGACTCGGCTCCGGTAGCGTACAATTTTTCTTCGCGCTGGTAGGTGAGTTGGGCATTTTCCAAATCGGCTTTGGCCTGGGCCAGGAGCGCGACGGACTGCTTCTGGTTGCTGGAGTAAAACGCCACGTCGGCCTGCCATTCCTGGGGCTGGATCACCGCCAGCAACTGGCCATTGGTCACGGTGTCCCCTTCCTGGACGAGCAGGCGCTGCAATCGTCCTTGAATTTCGGAACTGACGATCACCTCGTCCGTCGTCACGATACCGGTCAGGACAATGCTGCGGGGGCGACGAATGTTGGCGTAGTAAAGGCCGGCGGCGATGGCGGCCAGTATCACGAGAGCGATGAGGAGTTTGCGTTTCATATCAGGGATTGGGATTCACGAACAGGCCGTAGCGGATGAAGTCGAGCACTTCCTGTTTGCGGCGTTTCAGACTGGCTTCGCTGTAGGCATCGGTGTGGCCGAGCCATTGCAGCACTTGCGCGGCGGAAAAATAGAACACGATCAGCGCGACAATGGAAACCGACGCATGGAACGGATCGGCGCGGCGGAAATCGCCCGCGCGCATCCCGCGCGCCAGCAACTTGTGCAACGCCCGGCTCCGCGGGGTGAAATACTGGCGAACCAGCCGTTGCACGGGCTGGCCGCCGGTGGTCATCATTTGATGGAACAAACGAGCCTGGTGATGCCGCGCGCTGATAAAGTCAAAGTGCAGGTTCACGTAGCGCAACAGGATCGTGGCCGGGGAGCCCGGGGCGGTGAGCACGCCCAACGCGGCGCGGTTGAATTCCCGGAGGTGATTTTCGACCACCGCCTCGTACAAATGCTCCTTGCTCTGAAAGTAATAATAGAGCAGGGCTTTGTTCACCCCGGCTGCGGCAGTGATGGCGTCGGTGCGCGCCCCCGCCAGGCCGGATTCGGCGAATACGCGTTCGGCGGCCGCGAGGATCGCCGCCCGCGTTTTATCGCTGCGGGCCCGCCGGGCGGGTGAATGAGCGCGAGTGGACATAATTAACTAACTGGATAGTTAAATTGTAGCCGCTAACCCTCGCGGAGTCAACTGGGTTCGCGGAATCAGACGCCGGGCGAATTTCTCTTCTGGCCACCGGGGCGGGAATAGGGTACTGTTGTCGCATAGGTTTGGGCCGATGGCAGAGGATGTACCGGAGATTGATTGATGGACATCTACTTTTTCTGCGGATCGTGCGGACAGCACATGGTGATCGATGATGCGGGTGTGGGCCTCACGGTCCAATGTCCCCAGTGCGGAAATGATGTGACCGTTCCCGGTGCTGTCGAGCCGAAACCAGCGCCGCCTCCTCAACCCGCGGCGGCTTCCCACCCCGAGAAGGATCAGACCGTTGCCCTGAAGTGGGCTCCACCTCCTGCACACACCCGCAAAGACGGGAATGTCTGACCTGGTGTTTCCACTCCGTCTCGGTAGGTGGGCCAGCCTCGCGATGTGAATTATTGGCGATGGACAATCCATGGCGGGCCCCGGTTCGATCGGGCCTGGCTTGACGTTTCGCGAAACCGGGAAGAAAATGCTGGCGCGGGAGTGAGAATAGAACCTGCAGGTGACGAGAGCGCGGATGGCCTCGAAGTACAACATCAAAGTTCAATATGCCGCCTGGATGGCCGCGATGACCGAGGTGGTTCACAACCCGATCTCCAACGCGATCAAGTGCAACGACAAACCGCACCCCGTGGTCGAGGTCGGCTGCGTGGGAAGGGCGGAGCCGCAGGCGGGACAGCCCGAGTACGTTATTCACTTCCGCGACAACGGCCTGGGGATCAAGGCGGAGTACTTCGAGAGGATTTTCCAGATATTTCAACGGTTACAACGCGATGACGAGGGGACGGGGATAGGGTTGACCATCGTCAAGCGCGTGATAGAGTGGCGCGGTGGACGCGTCTGGGTGGAGAGTGAATTGGGCCAGGGGACTACATTTTATTTTACGCTGCCGAAACGTGAGTTGAAGGAAGCGCCGGACGCGGCGAAGACAACCGCCAAAGGACAAACCGAACTTGCATCAACCGTTTGACATCCTGTTGGTTGAGGGCAACCCCGCCGACGTCGAGATCACGATGGAAGCCTTCCGTCGCAGTCACAAGGGCAACCGTGTTTTCGTGTGCCGCGACGGCGAGGAGGCGCTGGATTTTCTGTTTCACCGCGGCAAATTTGCCAGGGCTGGGTCGGCGCCGCGCCCCGATTTGATTTCGCTCGACCTGAACCTTCCCAAGAAGAACGGCACCGAGGTGCTCGACCAGGTCAAAACCGACCTGCAGATGGAAGACATCCCCGTGGTGGCGGTCACGACGTCCGACCGCGACGAGGATGTTTCCCGGTGTTACAAGTTTGGGGCGAACCGTTACCTCACCAAGCCGGTGCAATTTGATGATTGCCTGAAACTGGTGGAAGACATCCAGCGATACTGGCTGCAGGTCTCGAAGTTGCCTCCCAAGGGGAAGTCGTCGGCGTCCTTATGAGTGCTGAGCCCGCACCGCTGCTTCTGGTGGAAGACAACCCGGTCGATGCGGAGGTCCTGCTGCGGCTGCTGCCGGCGCTGGGTGCCGAGATGCGGTTTGCGCCGAAGTGTGTCGACACGGCGGAAAAGGCGATCGAGGAGATCGCGAACACCCACTACTCGCTGGTGATCCTGGATTACAAATTGCCCGGCGCCGACGGGATGAGCGTGCTGGGGCATATTCGCAGCCTGCCGATGGCGCGCCAGCCGGCGGTCATCATGCTGACGGGCATGGGGAACGAGTCCGTGGCGGTGGAAGCGATGAAACGCGGGGCGAAGGATTACCTGCCGAAGGACAGTCTCGACGTGCCGTCGCTCCTGCGGGCGATCGGCAGCGCCCTGGAACGCAAGAACCTGGAACAGCAAGTCGCTCGTTACACGGAAGAGTTGCGCGAGAAAAATGCCGAGGTCGAGGCCGACCTGAACATGGCGCGCGAAATTCAGGAGGCCTTCCTGCCGGACCGGTACCCGACGTTTCCGCGAAACGCCCCGGCGAAGGAAAGCGCGCTGCA
>JBEKUF010000153.1:0-8259 GCA_049515295.1 Verrucomicrobiia bacterium
CCACCGTCACCACCACTGGCGGCATGTCGCCCTTCAGGGACCAGATCACCAGGGGCGACCATAACACCGGTTTGTCCCACAGATGCACTGTGGCATCGTGCAACACGAGTCGGTCACCCGTCCACGTTTCCCCATGCTTGGACTGTAGTGAATAGCCGGGGTGCTCCAGGTCGCTGGTCGTGACTGTGCTGCGGGCGAACACGTAATGGTTGGTGCCCACCTGCTCGAGGTTCTGCACGTGCAGGTACAACGGCTCGACAAACCCGCTCGCCTCGCCCGCCTTGAGCCGTTGCGTGGCGAAGTTGTAGTAAGCCGACGGCGCGATCCATTCCTGGGCGCCCTGGTTGATCCGGACATGACCCTCGGCCCAAGCTTCCTTGGTGTCCTTGTTGTACCGGACACGATCTGCTTGGAGCGTCACATCCTTGTCCTGCATCACGACGTTACCCTCCCAAACAGCCATCTTCGTGGTGTTGTCGAAGGTCATCTTGTCAAAATGCATGATCGGAGACGGAGTTGGGCCCGTTTCATTCGTAGCTGGCTCGGCCGCCGCATTGGTCGGAGGCGTCTCGGTTGCGGTCGTCGCCGGTTCGGGTGTCGCATTCGTCGCAGGAGGTACAACCGTGTTGGTGGCCGGTTCCGTGACGACGTTGGTGGCTGGCTCTGTGACAACGTTGGCAGCAGGCTCAACGGGTGCATTCGTGGCTGCCTCGGGTGCCACATTCGTCGCAGGCGTCGTGGGCGAGTTGGTAATCGCCTCCGTGACTGTGTTGATCGCCGGTTCGACAGCCACATTCGTCGTTGGCTCAACGACCGGGTTGGTAACTGGCCCTGGGACCGTGTTGGTTGCGGCTGGCTCATCGGCACACACGCCCACTGCCCAAGCCGACAGCGCCACCGTCAACCACAGGAATCGCCCCACTCTCCTCATAAAAGCGGGCGAAAGCTAACACACCCCGCGTGACAGCGGCAAGGCGAAAGCCCCCTGTGTCCCCGACCGCGAAAATGGCCATCGTCTCATTCCTGCGCGTCGGATTCGCAAATCTGCAGGCGCAAGTTGTCGGAGGAGTTCCGCTCATCCGAAAAAACCGCCCAAATCCTCATGGTTTTCACGATTCTTCGTCCCCGTGCACGAAGTCTGCTCTACACCGGCCCTCGTCAGCCATAGACAAGGGGAGATGACCACTATGAAGAGATCCAGAATACCGCCAGCGAAGCTGACCGAGTGGATTGAGTTCTGCTGGCTCTACGTCATCAACCCCGTGTTCCGATCTGCGCCGAACAAGCGCAAAGCCTACTTCGAGCATCGCCTCGGCAAGATCTACAATCTCCCCTGCTTCTGAGTCCCGTGCGGCGTTGCGTGGGCTCGGGGAAACTTTCTGACTCACCGGACGAGACGATTCCCTACACTGGAGCCGGCGCGTCACCGCGCGGCGACGATTTCGATCTCGACCAAGGCATCCTTTGGCAGTCGGGCAACCTGTACCGTGGAACGCGCGGGCGGGTCTTTGGTGAAATACTTCGCGTAGACCTCGTTCATCATCACGAAATTGCTCAGGTCGCTCAGGAACACCGTGGTCTTCACCACGTTGCCGAAATCCAGGCCCTGCGACTTCAGCAGGCCACGAATGTTGTCGAGGACGCGCGTCGTTTGTTCGGCGATTCCGCCCGCGACCATGGATCCGCTGCCCGGGTCGAGCGCAATTTGCCCCGCGCTGAACAACCAGTCCCCGGTCCACACGGCTTGCGAATAGGGTCCGATGGCCTTGGGCATGGCGTCGGTCACCACGATTTGTCGTTTCATTCGTTTGTCTCCGTTGTTCGGTCCGTTGAATCTTCCAGACGCCACGCCAGCCACGCCGCCATGGCCAGCAGCATAAAATCCTCGGCGAGCGCAGTCAGACCGACTTTCCGCGCGTCGACGGTGCCGAAGCAACCGCAGCGGATGTCGTACCCGTGGGCCAGCGCCCAGCCGATGGCCGCTAGAAACACGACCATCATCGCCGTGATCACCCAGGCGCTCGCCCGCTTCCAGATGCCGACAACCAACAGTCCACCCGCCAGCAATTCAATCCACGGCAACGTGATCGCCACGAGGTTGGCAAGCGCCCGCGGCGGAACATGATAATTGGCAACAGCCTGGGCGAATGTCGCCATGTCGGGGACGTACGAAAGCCGTATCGTGCTGGATTGGCCAAGTGACACGGTCCAAGACCACGTGAGATCGGTGCCCGGAGCGGCATTTCCATTAACACTCTTGGCGTGGCCGATTTGCACGTTGCCGATCTTGGCGACTGCGGACGCGACGAACACCCCGCCGATGATCAGCCGCAGGATCAGGTTCAGAATCTTCATGGCTGGCCCCCGGCGTGTGTGAGCAACCCCGCGGCGTGCCACGTGGTCCAGCCGTTGACCAGCAGCCGCACGTTGTGATAGTCAAGTTCGCGGAGTCGGTCTATCAATCGGTGACTCAAGTCACAATCCAGCCCATCGCAGTAGGCAACGATCGTCGTATCCGTCGTCAGCATCGGTTGGATTTGCGGATAGTGGTTGTCGAATTCATCGATCGGCAGGCTCAGGGCACCGGCAATGTGGCCGGCCTGGTAGTCCGCCGTGGCGCGGGCATCGAGAAACAACGCTGTCCCGCTGTTCCACAGCGCCTTCGCCTCTTGGAGTGTCACCACGTCAGCGGCGTGTGGCGGGGCCTTCGGAGGTGTGAGGAAGGCAATCCGCAGTGGCGATCCCGCGTTGGCTGCCAGACCCAGTACCGCGCCGCCGAGCACGATGACCAACGCGTGGCCGAGCGTGCACGCCATCCGTCCGTCGGCTACGTTCGCAGGACGATCGTCACCGGTATCGTAGTCTTCCTTCAAGGGCTACGGGAGAGGCGGCTGCGCATCACTTCTTCAGCACGGTGACCGTGACTGGTACCACGATCATCGGTTGGATGGATGCATTGGTATTAAAACTGATCGTCCCCCGCTCGGATTGTTGCGGCGATTGCGCGAACTTGGCGATCACGGAATACACCTTGCCCGTCTCGACGGTGACCAGTTCGACAGTCAGGTTGGTCAGGCTGGTGTTTAAATTCGTAATCTGGAGGGGCTGATTGGTGCGGGTAGAAGACACCGTGATGCGGCGGATCGACAGCTCCTGATTCTGTGGAGGTAGGTTTGAAGAAGACACCGTGACCGGCCAGTACAACTGTTCGTGATCCAGGACCACGTCGCCGAGCAGCCGGCCGCTGACATTGACAGTCGCCACAGGCTGGCTGACGCCTTCGAGAAACACCTTCACACTCTCATTGATGGCGCGGGGCGCGCCTTCGGGATGGACATCGATCAAGAGTTTGACTGACTGTTCGTTCGAACCTTCGACGCGTTCGACGCGCGCGGTCAGCGTTTTGCTGCTGGGCTGAATGTTGGAAATCGTCAGCTTCTGACCGTCGGTCCGGCGCAACACCTCGCTCAGATTCGTGGTCTCGCCCTGTCGAAGGGTTCCGATGGAGAATGTTGGCGTTGTCACCTCGATGATCTGTTTCATTTCAACCTTGATCGCCAGGCTTACGGACGAGCTTTGTGGGTCGTTGGAGGGTACGGTGATGTGCTTCTCCAATTGGCCGCGCTGGCCGCTGACACGAACAGTGAAGACCAATTCCCCCTTCTCTCCCGGCTTCACGACGTCGGGCTTCACGCTGGCGACCGTGCAACCGCAGGACGGCTGGGGCTTGCCGATCTTCAGGTCAGCCGCGCCGGCATTTTGAAATGTGAACGTCCCGGTCACGGAATCCACCAGCGACGTCGTGCCGAAATTGTACACGGTCTTGTCAAACTGGATTTTGGGAGCCGCCGCCGGTGGCGTCGCAGCTGCTGCCGCGATGTTGGTTCCGTCCGCACGGGCGACACCGACGGTCGCCATTGTCATTACGACTGCTGCCAAGAATTCTCGCTTCATGGTCGTCCTTGCAATCTCCATTTTCGTTGAACTTGGGTGTTCATTGCATCTTACTAGGCCCTCGAGCGTCTGACAAGTGCAACTCTTCGCCGCTTTCGCTCGGAAAAGAAGTTGCATTTGGCCAGGGTCCGGTTGAAGATTTCCCAGCGGTTTTTGACAGCGATGATGCATTTCCCATTCAATTTTTTTATACAATCCCTTGCCGCGGCGGCGACAACCACAAGCCCGGATAGCCTTTCCGAGCCCGAACTGATTGCCCGCTATCCGGCCCTTGCCGCCGCGACCGCCCTCCTGCTGTTGGCCGGATTGATTTGTGATCTCTACCTGCTCTTCCGATTTGCGCGGCCAGCCCTTTCCAACCCCCCATCAACAGCCGACGGTCCAGTCCTTAAAATCGACTCCAAGCCATGGAATATGCGCGACTTGTTGGCCGCCATCAGCACGCTCGTTCTCGTGCTGCTGGCCGGCGAACTGGTAGTTACCCTCACGTTCCACTTCATGCACTGGGGCCAGGAAAGCGCTGTGCCCTGGCTTCTGGCCGTGGACATAACGCTGCGTGTCGTCGTTCTCTTTGGGTTTGTGTTCTATTTTCGGCAACGGGGCATTGACTGGCGTCGGGCGCTTGGCCTCCGCGGGGTTCCGCCGGCCAGGGCCATCGGATGTGGAGCGACATTGTTTCTCGCGGTGCTTCCACCCTTGGCGGTCGCGTTCGCGGCTTACACCCAGTTCTGCCGCTTGGTTGGCATCCGGGAAGAACCTCAAGACATTTCCAACCTCCTGGCCACCTCCAGCTCCGTGGTGGTTGTGGTACTGATTGCCGTCTTCGCCGTCACCATCGCGCCTGTGTTTGAGGAATTCTTATTTCGGGGGTTCGCCTACCCCGTTCTCAAACAACGTTGGGGCACGGCAAAAGCCTTGATGGTTGTTTCGGCGGCATTTGCCGGAATTCATTTTCATCTGCCCTCTCTCGGGCCGTTATTCGCTCTGGCCGTCGGGCTCGGACTCGCCTACGAACTGACCGGCTCGCTTCTGACGCCCATCACCATGCACGTCTTGTTCAATGCCGCCAACGTCCTGATGATCCTCTACGTGCGGACCCACTCATGAAACGCACTCGCCAGTATCACCCGTCGGTTCAAGGCCTTGGTGAATTCGGTTTGATCCGCGAACTGCACCGCATCGTCGGTTCATCCGGCCAATCGGTCGTGGTCGGGATTGGCGATGATTGTGCCGTGTTGCGCGGCGACAATCCGCACCGATACCTGCTCTACACGTGCGACCCCGTGGTGGAGGACGTCCACTATCGACGGACCGACCCGCCACGCAAGGTCGGCTGGAAAGCCATGGCCCGTAACCTGAGCGATATCGCCGCCATGGGAGGCATGCCGCGTTGGGCGGTTGTCAGCATCGGCCTGCGACGCGGTACCGACGTGCGTTGGGTCAAACGCCTGTACGCCGGCCTTCAGGCGGCGGCAAAGGCGTTCGGCTGTCAGATTGTGGGAGGCGATACGACTCATGTGTTGCACGAACAGTTTGTGGTGGTCGCGCTTGTCGGCGAGGTCGAGAAATCCCGGATCACGCTCCGCAGCGGCGCAAAGGTTGGTGATTCAGTTCTGGTCACGGGCAGGCTGGGCGGCTCCCTGCGCGGCAAGCACCTCAGATTCATCCCGCGGATACCCGAAGCGCGGTGGTTGGTCACGCATTTTCCGGTGCATGCGATGATCGACCTGAGCGACGGATTGTCCAGCGATTTGCACCGGCTGGCGGACGCCAGCCCTCGCGGAACAGCCTTCGAGATTCACGCCGCCGAAGTCCCCATTTCACGCGCCGCCCGCGGAACTCTGGCCGCGGCGTTTGACGACGGTGAGGACTTCGAGTTGCTGTTCACCATCGATCCCCGGCAGGTGACCGCGCTCCGGCGGAAATGGGCGCGCCGATTCCGCACGGAGTTGACGGAGATCGGCCGCGTCGTGAATTCGAAACACAAGGTTGCCCTCATCCAACGCGACGGCTCTCGAAAACCTCTTCCGGCGGCTGGCTATGATCACTTCGCAGCGCGTTAAAACCCGCAGCTTCGAGGAAACGCTCGAGTGGGGTGAGCGATTGGGCCGCGAACTGCAACGCGGCGACGTGGTGGCGTTGTTTGGCGATTTGGGCGCCGGGAAAACCGCGCTCGTCAAGGGCATCGCGCGCAGCCTGGGCATCCCCCAGGAAGTGACCAGCCCGACGTTTACGATCGTTCACGAGTACGCCGGCGGTCGGCTGCCGATGTTCCACATCGATCTGTATCGCCTGGACAGCGTGGAGCAAGCGTTGGCGATTGGCATCGAAGATCATTTGAATGGACCCGGCGTGACAATGATTGAGTGGGCTGAGAAAATCGAACCGTTGCTGCCCGCCAATGCCGTACGCGTCCGCATCACGACGCTGGACAACAACGTCCGCCGCATTGAGGTCGCATGATCACGCTGGCCATCGACACCTCAACGCCACGCGGCGCGGTGGCATTGCTGCGCGACGACAAGCCGCTGGCCGAGGAGGCCTTCGACCGTTCTCAAGCTGGTGAAAGTCTTTTCGACGCATCGGCCCGGCTGCTTGCGGAACATCAGCTCAGCGTGCCGGACCTTGGGTTGCTGGCCGTGGGCCTGGGACCGGGCTCGTTTACAGGGATTCGGGCTGGTATCGCTGCGGCGAAAGGTCTGGCCCTGCCGCGAAAACTGCCCATCAAGGGCGCCAGCAGTTTCGATGCGCTGGCGTTGACCGCCCTGGCGAAGATGCCGCGTGATTGCCCGCAAATGTGCGTGCTGGGCGACGCGCGGAGGGACGAAATCTATTATGCGCTGTATGATCGCGAGGGTCGGCGGGTCAAGGAGTGCCAGATTGCCACCTTGGAAGCCGTGGCCGACGGGATTCACCATCCGATTTGGTTTGTCAGTTCCGAGATCGAACAGTACAAGAATGATCTGGTGACGCTCTTCGGAGGTTTCGCATCGATTGCGGAGACGCCGGTGTTTCCGAGCGCCGCGGCGGTGGGTTGGCTGGCATTTCACCGCTTTCGGGACGATGGTAATCGCGGCGATGAAAACGCCGAACCGATTTATTTGCGTGCACCACAATACAAAACGGTTGGAACATGACAGAACCCAGCACAAAACCGATTCCGCAGTGGTCGGCGAGCCCGGATCCCGGCGAACGTATCACCGACACAGGCCAGAAGGCGTTTCAGATCAATGTCGACGCCACGAAGTACGGCACGTTCGCTGAAATCGGCGCGGGCCAGGAGGTGGCCCGCTGGTTCTTTCGCGTCGGCGGCGCGTCGGGCACGGTCGCCAAGACGATTTCGGCCTACGACAAGACCGTCAGCGATGCGATTTACGGTTCCAGCAACCGCTACGTGAGCCGGCAGCGGCTCCAGCAAATGCTCGATTATGAGTATAATCTGCTCATCGAGCGGCTCGACGCGGCGCACGGCGCGGAGAGGTGTTTCTTCGTGTTCGCCAATACGGTCGCCGCGCGCAGTTACACGCGGAAGGATGATTCCAACGGCTGGCTCGGCATCAAGTTTCAATCGGCACCCCGCGCCGAGCCGTCACAGGTGATGATTCATGTCCGCCTGTTGGACGAGGAAAACCTGCGCGAGCAGGAAGCGCTCGGGATCATCGGCGTCAATCTCATCTACGGCGCGCTGGTCCATTTCGAACGGCCGCCTTACCTCATCACCTCGCTGCTCGACCAACTCAGCAAGAGCCGTGTCGATGTCGACATGATCAAGTTCTCGGGGCCGGCCTTTGCCCGGGTCGATAACCGCCTGATGAGCCTGCAACTGGTCGAGCAAGCTTTGACGGAGGCGGTGATGTTCACAGTGGATGGCGACGTTGTTCAGCCATCCGAGGTCCTCTACAAGAAGCCGGTGCTGGTCGAGCGCGGCACGTTCCGTCCCGTCAATAATCTGCACGTCGATATGCTCGAATGTGCGCGACGCCAATTCCTGGCGGCGGCGCCGGAAAACAAGGACGCGGTGGTGCTGATGGAAATCACGATGCACAACCTCCTCCAAAACGTAAATATTCAACCCGCCGATTTTCTCGCGCGTGTGGACACGATCGGCACTATCGGCAAAACGGTGCTGGTCACCAGGCATGGCGAGTTTTTTCGGGTGGTGGAGTACTTGCGCCGCTCCACCCGGAATTCTATCGGCATGGCCGTCGGCATGCCCACCGTGCAGGAACTACTGGAACCGCGGTACTATTCCGCATTGCCCGGCGGCTTGCTGGAGGCGCTGGGACGGCTGTTTGCCGGGCCGGT